>JAFGVO010000128.1 GCA_016937935.1 Deltaproteobacteria bacterium
CCCCAAAAGCAATTGATGCCTGCAGAAATAATCCATCAAATGCGTATACACTTCGAACATCTGTCTTCCCGATAGAATAACCAAGTGTCATACGAGTAAGGTACATTCCTTCATTACTTTTTTCGAGATGTAATAACGGACCATTCAAATTTATTCCAAATGTTGCCATTGGTGAGTACTCATAGTCTTTTATTGGCTCATCATCTCCATATTCATCATCAACAAACTCTATCCCTTCAAAATTAATAAAAGACCCTGTTACAAAAAGATCCAGGCCTAAAACCGGATGAGTTTTTTTACCAATAGCAAAAGAGTACTTTAATGTAAGAGGTAAAAAATCAAGTTGCACATAATCAAGCTCTCCATTCTCACCAATATTCATAAGATCCTTATCATTGGAAAAAAAAGAACCTCTAAAAAGATCAGCTCCAAGTGCTAAATTACTACCTCCAAAATAACCAAAAAATCGAATAAACAGACCATACAACCCTATATCATTAAACCCTGTTTCCAATCCAACTTCCCCTATACTGATTTCAAGTTTGAATTTTTTTCTTTTAGCTGATTCATATGGATCGATATAATTAAAAAAAGTGTCATCGGGCAACCCATCATCCATCTTGGATAAAATTGAATTATCACTATTATTATCTTCCAAAGAGTCAGATGAGGTTAATACCGGTTTGATAGAAGTCTGCCTGGTCAGATCAACCCCTGCAAACTGTTGTTTCCCCCCAAGCATAAAAGAATAGAGAAAAATGCCTGGTGTTTTTACTTCTGAAGTAAACTCTGCTAAAACAACTCCAGAAATACAATCACCAACTGAAGTAGTACCCAGATAACCTTGAACTTTGGCCATATCAATATGCCCGTCGTTAGAAATCTGCACTTTAACTTTTACTTCTCCATAAGCATCAGCGCTGCAATTTTTTATCAATTGTTCTAAAACACTTACAGATAAAGGAGGGGTGCTTTCTGCCGATGATTCAGGCATAGAAAAAACAGATGAAACTAAAACCCATTTATCACTACCAGCTTTAGCTATTTGAGTGCCCTTCTCAATTGTTTTTTGTTCAATAAATTCAAGAATCTGCTCATTAGAAAATGGTCCTGTAGTTACTCCTCTAACATACAAATACCATAACGAGTCTGCATCCGGCTTCAGTTCAGGCTTCGGTTCAGCCTCTGTCTCTGTCCCGGATTCTGGCTCTCCAAATGATTCATCAGACAAAACATCAGTAGATTTAACACTGTTTTTTTCATCTGTATCATTTTGCGCAGATGCAATACCTGACCCCATCATTATCAACATCAATACTACTAAAAATCTCATGTATAATTACCCTTTTAGTAAAAATAAATTATTATTAAAACACTTTAAATAGAAACTTCACGTTTAAAATAACAGGTTTTTTAATTTTAACATACAAAACAATCCCAAAAAACAATCCCATTATAATCTCCTTGGCTTGATGTATTTTTTTAAAAAAAAATTTCTCAAAGACCTTGCAAAACATAAGCCAACTTTTTTAAACGGTTAAAAACAACCATTCACTGCATTTTCACAACTACACCACTCTTAATTATTAATTATTTTCTTACCTTACCAATCCAAAGTAAGAATTTCTTACTCTAAACAAAAGCAAATCAGATTTTTTATAAACTTTTTACAACAACAAAGCCGCCCAAAAAAAATCTACACAAAAATCAGGCCAGTTTATCACAATGAGTCAAAGTAATAACTGCGAATATCAGGATTGACGGTGGGGAACTACTATGTCACTATTTTTAATTATGAGTGATGATTTTAATTTTATAGATGATGAACGGCTGAATTCCGGAACTGTTATTGAAACAAGGGAGTATGAGCGTCCTGCAGACAAGCTGTTATGGCAATGTTATGCAAGGGTCTCATCCCAAATTTGCGATAAAATCAAAAAAGGTTCTGGAGATTTTATTGTTGCAGTCTGTAATAGTAATACCAAAGAGAGCTATGTTAAAACTGTAAGTCTTCAAAAAAATGGGACCTCTACAATTAGGATAATTGGTAGACATTCTGCAAGTGGGAAGAGTTGAACCGATGGGTTCCGGAATATTCAGCCGAAAAGAGGCTTGACGAAATTCAAAATAAGTTTCAAACCTCATCAATTGTAAATCGTAACTTTAACATGCCATTTGTATAAACAGTTGTATTTATTAATGCAGTGTTCCCTGTGTACCTTCTTTGAATAACCCATTTTTCACCAGCCCCATCTTCTTGGCGTCAATTCGTCACCCTTCCTGTTTCAAGAGGCGTTCGGTCTCTGAAACCAAATACAATGGAAGACTCAATAATTTGAAAGTGTGTTGTTTTTTACCGGGAATTCTCGATGTTACTTCGGTGACACTGGGTTCACAAAGGTTATATCTTACAGCAACGGGGCTTTGTTTTTCTGCGGCGAAAACATGAAGGGATTTTAGGCTGCCCGTTGTGCCTGCTTTTACTTCAACAGGGACAATGATTCCATCTATCTGAAACAAGTAGTCAACTTCTGCGGAAGTGCCGGTTTTCTCGCGATTCCAATAATATAACTCCGGCAAGTCATAACTCTGCTGCTGGGATAGCCATTGTTGTCCGATAAACTGCTCCGTAAGAGCTCCACTATTTGATATGAGAAAATTGTCCTCTTGCAGGTGAAGAATATTTAATCCCAATGAACGCATCAATAGCCCAATATCCAAAAAGAGAAGTTTATAGTCTCTCTCTTTTTTCTCAGCTCGCAAAGGTGGTGCGTTTCCAGCACTATGGTGCACTTTGTAGAGAATACGGGCAAGCTCAAGTTGGTTTAGGCCAGTTTTAATTTTTGCCGACTTGTCATCTCTACTAATGTCTGTGTATTTGAGTTTTTTACCCACAAGACCTGGAACTTTGTCCAGAATTAGCCGGAGTTTATCCACATCCACCTTTTGTTGATATTTTGAGAAATCATCTCCATATGTATTGAGAATCGAACTCAATTCCATCTCACACTGTTTTGGCGAATTAGATTCAATATATTCTCTTACTGCAGCCGGCATCCCACCAATACTCATGTATGTGCGGAGGTGCGTCAACAATTTATCATGAACGGGTTTGGGAATTTGCATATCTATCTGGTACTCACAAAGATAATCGTGCAACCGTTTTGCTCCGGCGGCCACCAGGTACTCTTTAAAGTCCATTGGTCCCATGTGTAGATATTCTATTCTGCCAACCGGCATGGAAAACGTATGGTTCGACAACATAAAGTCTAAAAGTGAACCCGCTACGACAACATGGATATCGCTCCGTTTTTCGTAAAAATATCTAAGTTTTGCAAAAAGCTCAGGTGCACGTTGAATCTCATCAAGAAAAATCAATGTCTTTCCGGAAACAATCTCAACATCACTTTGCAGGGAGATATTTTGCAATATTGCGTTCACATCATCACTTACAAAAAGCTTATTCAAAGACGGCGTTTCATCAAAATTCAACTCAATGTAGTTTTCAAAATGCTTCCGTGCCCACTCTCTAATCAAGTATGTCTTTCCCACTTGCCGAGCCCCTCTTATCACCAATGGTTTTCGATTGCTTCGCTCTTTCCAATCACAAAGAATTTCGGTATATTTTCGATACATATATTCACTCCTTAAAAAAGAGTATATACCATTTTCAACACAAAACAATAGGTTGTTTTAGCCAATAAGCAGACAAAACAATAGGTTGTTTTAGCCAATAAGCAGACAAAACAATAGGTTGTTTTGCTCTGAATTAATCATTTAAGTAGTGTTTCCAGTGAATATGAAAAGAAAAATTCTCCTCCTATGGAGGAGTACCCTCAAATGAATATCTCAGAAAAGCACTTGCCACATCACTTGCCACATCGAGGGGGGAAGTGGTCTCTTTATAGCCGGATCAGTAGGTTGCAGGTGATGTGCAAACATTTATCTATCGTATTTATTATGCAGTGTCCCCAATGTCCCCAATGAACCACGTAAAACCCATATATCTATTCA
>JAFGVO010000129.1 GCA_016937935.1 Deltaproteobacteria bacterium
ACTACATTAAATACAAAGTAAATTTTAAAATTATTCCAGACCCAAAATTGATGCTGCTTCTTTAAATGGATGGTACTGTGAACTGTCTTTTTTAATAACTACTGTATCATCAATGGCCAGGGCAATTTTCCATTTTCCCCCGTTTGCAACTTCTGCCTGACCAAAAAGAAGAGCGATTTCATCAATGGATTTAACCGCATCTTCTTTATCTGATTCAAGCCATTTTTTAATGACCTCTAATGAAGGAGGAAAACCTATTTCAAGATCTTCAGGTGTCACTTTTCTTTTTGAAAGTTCTTCAGCCCTATTTTTAAATTCAGTTTCCCTGGTGCCGTTTTCGATGGAATCCAAAAGATTCAAAACATCTGTTGCTCGTTCTTTTATAACTTCATCCTCTTTATCAATTGCTCTGTTCAGCCATTTTCTGCACTCGACAAAATCAAACCTTTTACCAGCAATAAGCGCAAGTTCAAAATCAGCACGGGAATTGGAGGGACTGGTTAATACTACAGCCTGATATGCTTTTTCTGCTTCATCAATACGTCCAAGTGCCTCTAAAACTTTCCCTTGGGTAAAGGCAAAAAGAGGAAGCAGAGACTCATGCATTGAGTTTCCGTGTTTTTCAAGAAGTTTAAGAGCTGCCTCAGGTTTTCCATTGGCTAACAGATCACCGGCAGCCCCAATTTTTTTAGCTTTATAAAAACGACGAAAATAGAGAATCCGTACAATTATCTCAATAAATTTCCAGAACACTATCTATTTCTCTTTTGCAGGAGCTTCTTTTTTTGCAGGAGCTTCTTTTTGAGCATCATCAGGAAGAAGTCCCAAAACGATACGCAACTGATGATCTATTTTGGTTCTGATATCGGGATTGTCTTTTAAAAACTGTTTAACAGTCTCTCTTCCCTGGCCGATTCTGGTTCCTTCAAATGAGTACCATGAACCACTTTTTTCAACAATATTATGATCCACTCCAAGATCAACAAGAGAGCCTTCAGCACTAATGCCTTCACCATACATAATATCAAATTCAACCTCTCTAAAGGGAGGAGCAAGCTTATTTTTAACTACTTTTACCCTTGTCCGGTTTCCAATTATGTCATCTTTATTTTTGATGGCGCCAATTCTTCTAATATCAATTCTTTGAGAGGCATAAAATTTGAGGGCATTTCCACCGGTTGTAGTTTCAGGGCTGCCAAACATAACACCAATTTTCATACGAATCTGATTGATGAAAATAATACATGTATTTGATTTGGACAAAGTACCTGTAATTTTTCTTAGCGCCTGACTCATCAGTCTTGCCTGAAGACCCATATGAGAATCTCCCATATCTCCTTCAAGCTCAGCTTTGGGAGTCAGCGCTGCAACCGAGTCAACAACTATAAGATCTACCGCGCAGGATCTAATAAGCATATCGGCAATTTCAAGGGCCTGCTCACCGCTGTCAGGCTGAGAAACAAGGAGCTCCGAGGTGTTGATTCCTAATTTTCGGGCATAGGTAATATCTAATGCATGTTCAGCATCAATAAAAGCACATACTCCGCCGGCTTTTTGAGCCTCTGCAACAGCGTGAAGCGTGAGGGTTGTCTTTCCTGAAGATTCAGGGCCGTAAATTTCAACAACTCTGCCTCGTGGAAAACCTCCAATGCCCAAAGCTGCATCAATGGCAACTGATCCACTTGGAATAATTTCAATCCCGTCAGCCAGAGAATCATTTTTACCAAGGCGCATAATGGCACCTTTTCCATAATTTTTTTCTATAGTACTAATTGCAAGGTCTAGTGCTTTAGCTTTGTCTTTTTCAGTTCCTGAACTCATTTTTTATTCTCCTTCGCCTATAAAATCATTATTGCCTGAGACTTCACCCATATCAACATTTTCATTGTCAGGCTTAACGTCATTATTAACAGTGTTTAAATTATTAACGGTACTTGTTAAATTTGAATTTCCACTAATCGGAAGCCTCCATAATAGCTTATAATCTGTACCTTTAGATGAAATTTCACTTTTATAGCATACAAGATTTCTAAAAACAGAATTTCCCATATCTATATTATTAAACTCCTCGAGTAATGCATCGAGCTGGTTATAATCAATATTTTTTCCCCTGCCAATTGTTGCATGGGGAATATATTTTTCACTCTTCTCTTTAAATCCGGCATTCTCAAGTTTTTTACTCACAATTGAATGAAAGGAATCAAGAGCATCTAAAGGCTCAATTTTACTATAAATTACAGCTGAATTGTCATCACCTTTAAAGTATCCAAAGCCTTTAGAAGATGCATGCAAGGATTCAAGACTTCTGGTAGAGGATTCAAGGCTGTCTTTAATAGCCTGAATCATTGGTTCTGTGATGGCACCTAAAAACCGCACTGTAATATGAATATTCTGAGGTGGAACCCAATTTACATCCAAATTTACTTCACGACTTTTTTTTATAATCTCTGTTTGAACATTTTTTAACTCTCTTACTGTTTTTAAATCCAGATTAAGAGCTAAAAAGCAACGTACTGTTTTCATCTGTTCTCCAATAAAATAATTAAAATTAAAAAAACAACTGAACACTTACTACAACATCAGGAGGATGCAATCTAGAACTTTTTTTTACTTTAAGACATATTTTGTCCCATATAAAAAATAGCCCGCAGTTATTAGTTAAACATGAACCTTTAACGGTGTTTATATAACCGTTTAGCGTTGCTTGCTCCTGTTACCAGCATCAGAACGACAATCCCCATAATCATCCATGACATATAGTAATATGTGGGAAACTCCTGATGCCACCTTGAGAAAAATATATATCCCATAATTCCAGTTAAAAACATATAAATTGTACCGGCTGAATATAAAGAATTTTCAAGTTTATCAGCAAAAAATATCAAAGGTACAGTTAATATAAGATAGTAATAATACCCTGCGGAAATAATTAGAAATATAAAGATAAAACTATAAAGAAATGATTCATAATTCTTTAAAAATTTTGCAAAATAAACCCCAGGAACTATTAATGCAAAGCGAATTGCCCACAGTGTAATATTTCTATAAAGAAGTAATCCCGGCTCTTCTTTTAAAAGGGATTGCGCATTAACAGGAGACGGGAGACCATTTTTTATGTCAACATCAAATAACGCCTGATAGCCGATATTCCAATCCCAGGAAATAGCATTATGATGGGAAATTTTTAAAATCCACTGATTCCACAAATCAAATGAACCGGCATAAATTACTGAACCGGTTATAATTATCACTACAACAAGACCACACATCCAAAAGAAGCTGAACAGCTCCTTTTCCATCCTCTTTTCAACTGCTGCAATATATATAAATCTCACTGCAGGCCCAATTAAAAACAGAACCGGAAAAACCCTTGATATTATTGCCCATGCAAAAACAGCTCCCGCCGTTTTGGAGTATCCTTTTTTTAATAGGGATACTGAAATAAGGGTAAACACAGTAAAATCAGTTCTTAAAAGACCTCCTTTCAACTCTCCCCAAGACAGGAGATAATGGGTGCCGAGAAAAATTACCACTATAAGTGAGGTCCGTATTCCAAAGGCCCAGGCTATAAAAACAAGTCCTGCAAGCATAAGCAGAGGATCAAGTGACAGGAGTAAAAAACGTCCTGAAGTTTTCTGTATTGAGATATGTTTTGTAAGAAGATTTCCAACAACAAAAGACCATGCCGGTGTCCCGTTATAACCCGCATCTTTAAATAGTAACTCCCACCTCTTTTTGGGAAACTGAGTTTTAAACCAGTTAATATCACTTACAAACTCATCCCATCTTTTTTTTGAAAACTTATCTTTGTATTTTTTAAAGTTCAGAGTTTTTGCACTGACACTTTTCTGCCTGTAGGTTGAGAGATCTCTAAATTTGATTTTTGTATCAGTTTTATTATCAAACTCAAATTGCGCTGCCGCTGTTGCACCGTACTGATCATTATAGCCAAGCTCTTTATGATATTTGGTTCCTGTATAATAGTGATAAACATCCCATTCATTTAAAAAAGTACCATAGCGAAACACACCATAATCATAATAATTACAAATGCTTAAAACTGCAGAAACCCCCAGAATAACAATAATAATTTTGGGGATTAATATACCTGCTTTTTCACTAATTTTTTCATTAAGAAGTCTTCGTTTTTTAATAGTGACAAAAATATAATAAAAAATAATTACCAGAATAACAATAAAAGGAATCAGCCAGGACAACACCCATCCATGAAAAGGAGCCGAGGAATCTGGAAGGACAGAATCTGGAAACCATTTTAAAGGTAGCATTATATATCCAATAAATATTCCTGTAATTATTTGTTTATAATATTAAACTCTGTTAA
>JAFGVO010000130.1 GCA_016937935.1 Deltaproteobacteria bacterium
ATTGGACATTTAATTGATTTGAAATGTAAATGACTGATAATTTTTATATGTGATTAGTGTCGCTGTCGGCAGTTGAACATTTATACTGATGGTCAGATTGGGATGATTCTGACACCCCTGCCCGCCTTTTGTTTTGTATAAAAGATGCTGTCAATAATTTCTAATTTAGAAACTTTAAAGTCTTTGTGTTGATACTTATCAATTGACGATTTTTAACCAGTATGTTTTATTGTATAAAATAAACACTTAACAATTATTTTAAAAGACCCCCAATGAAATTCTTATCATTTTTAAATATTACTAATCTATGGAAATACTTTGTAAAAGCGATTTGCTATTCTGGTCGCTATCCTGAATTTTTGGTTGTTGCAATTGTTGGCGGAGTGCTGGCGGTAATCGATTCTATTTACGGAGTTGCCCTTTCGCCTGATTCAATTTTTTATATCAAAACAGCCACATTTATGCACTACAGTCATAATTTCAACACAATCGTGACTGTATGGCCCCCTCTCTACCCTTTTGTAATTAATCTCTTTTTATACATTACCCCATACCCGGCTGTTGCAGCTTCAATGGCTACAGGATTTTTTACTTTTGCAAATCTATTACTATTTGCTTTTATTCTTAGACAAATAATAGATAAAGTACAAATTCGTCTGTTAATTATTTTATGTTTAATATCAATTACCGGCTATTGGTATATCTTCACATTAGTACTTTCAGAATCTTTATTTATCACACTTGTTCTTGGGCATATTTACTTTGTAAATAATTTTATTAAATCAAAAAAAGTACTGTTCTTTTTTCCTGCTGCCGCAACAGCTGCAATGGCTGTCCTTAGCAGGTATATTGGTTACAGCCTGTTTTTGGCATTTGGATTATTAACATTCTACTCTCTTGCAAAAGAGCAAAACATAAAAAATAAATTTCTCATCTTCGGAACATTTATTATTTCATTAATTCCAGGCATTTTTTGGATTATTAGAAATTACCGGATTGAAGAATCTTTTCATGGAATACGAAATCCATCCAACCGAACAATAATTGAAATTATTAGTCAGATAATTAATACGTGCACAAGAGATTTAAATGAATTTTACCTGCTGCTTTTTGGACTTATCATCGTATTTTTTATCCACCGAACCCTGATTTATTTTAAAGATAATAAACGACAGACAAACAGCACTCAAGTAATTGAATTCTACATTTATGCACTTCTTTCATTTTACATGATACTTCTTTCATATGCAGCCGCATCAACCAATATTGACAATATTGACAGCAGAACAGCCATCCTGTTTTATGTTGGACTGTTTCTGGTTACGGCAATCGGGTTACAGCAGCTCGACAATATAAGTATCTCTCCAGTGACAAAAAAAATTGCCATTGGAACTATATCAATTTTTCTGATTTTCGGTTTAATAAACAATTGTAAACCTATTGCAAATTATTTTTCTAAACTCAGCAGAGTCGACAAAAAACAGAAAGAATACACTTTTTGGGGATTTGAACAAACTGACAATGCTAAAAAAATCTCATCTTACACTACAAATCTTTTTAAGAAAAATGACAAAATTATTCTAAGCACTTTGTATAATAAAAAGAAACAGCGACCCTACCTGGCTTATGCCTTTTTACTTAGAAAATTTGTATGGGCAAATGATAAAATTTCAAATATTAAATATACTAATATTCTCAGTGGAAATGAACAAAAATCCCCAAACTATTTATCCCAGCAATGTGATCTGGATGTAACATTTAAATTTGATGGAAAACCTAAACAGCTTATATATAGAGGTCTTCCTCCCATAAGAAACTTAGGACAAATTACAAACCATCTAAAAAAACACATGAAGGACAACAACACTAAAAAAATCTATCTTCTGGATATAAACGGGTTTGCACAAAATCAACGAATAACTGAAATTGCAGTGCAGCAAAAAAACAAAAAACAGTTAAATGGTCTAAAAATAAAACTTGAAAAAAAACTCGACGGTTTTTCCTTTTATGAATTCACAACCCCATAAATTTAAAACAAATTATTCAAGGTTGTACTCTTTTAATTTATTATAAAGTGTCCTTAGACCTATGCCCAGTATGTCCGCGGCTTTTTTGCGATGTCCGTCTGACTTTAGTAAGGCATCTTTGATAGCTGACTTTTCTATGTCTTTTAGTGATGACGAATTTGTATTGGCCCCGGTATCCAGCATGGTGATCTGATTTAAAAAACTTAGATCGTCTTTTGTTATGAGTGGCGGAGTGCACAATATTGCCGCTCTCTCAAGGGAGTTGCCAAGTTCTCTTACATTACCTGGCCATGTATAATTCTGAAGTACCTCAATTGCGCTTTTGTGGAGTTCAAGTTTTTCAAACCCATATCTCTTTGCTATAGATTCGAGCTTGTTGATCGCTATTAAATAAATATCATCTCTGCGATCTTTTAAATCGGGAAGCAAAATTGGAAAAACAGATAATCTATGAAACAGATCTTCTCTGAAATTACCATTTTTAACCTCATCTTCAAGATTTCTGTTTGTTGCGGCAATAATCCTTACATCAACAACAACGGGATCTATGCCTCCAACACGCTCAAAAGTCCGCTCCTGAATAACCCTTAGAAGTTTTGCCTGAAGGTTAAGGGGAAGTTCCCCTACTTCATCTAAAAAAAGTGTTCCTCCATTGGCTGATTCAAACCGCCCTATTCTTCTATCTGATGCACCTGTAAAAGCTCCTTTTTCATGTCCAAACATCTCACTTTCCATAAGCTGGGGTGATATTGCCGCACAATTTAAGGGAATAAAAGATTCATTTTTTCTATCGCTCTCTATATGGATTTTTCTGGCGGCCACCTCTTTGCCTGTTCCGCTTTTTCCAGTTAACAGAACAGTTACATCTGTCTTTGCAACTCTTTCAAGCATACTTATAATCGGCACCATTACAGGTGAAGAAGCAATCATTAAAAAAGGTGAATCTGTTTTTTCAGTTTTCTTTTCTCTATTTAAAAGTGCCTTTGCAACAATCTGTCTCAACTCATCAGGGGATTCAAGGGGTTTTGACAGATAATCAAAAGCTCCTTTTTTAATAGCCTCAACAGCATTGCTTATTGTTCCGTGAGCTGTCAAAACTATTACCGGTAATGACGGATAAGCAGAGAGGCTTTTTTCAAGAAGTTCCATTCCATCCATGCGGGGCATCTTTAAATCTGTAATAAGCAGATCATAACTGTTGTTATTTAGCAATTTAAATGCCTCTATACCATCAGATGCTGTATCAACGTCATAACCTTTTTTTATCAGGGCATTCCTGATAAAAGATCTGATTCCCTCTCTGTCATCTGCTGCAAGTATTTTTCCTTTTGACATTATAAACTCCCTATTCAACTTTTTGGAATCTCAATAATAAAAGTCGCACCCTTTTTAGGATTATTCTGTAAAACAATTGTCCCGTTATGACTCTCAACTATCTGTTTTACAAATGCAAGACCAAGTCCTGTCCCTTTGGCCTTTGTTGTAAAAAAGGGCTCAAATATTCTATCCTCCACCTCTTTGTCAACTCCGCCGCCATTATCTGCCACCTCAATTTTAAGTGAAGAATCACATTTAATATTCAGTTGAACCCTCTTGTCCGTATTTAAAGATGCTCCATTATTTAAAAGATTTATAAGCACCCTCTGCATCTTGTCCCTGTCCAGCATGAACCATGGTGTTGATGCGTCTATTTTTATATCAATATTATCGTAATCACTAAATTCAACAGCACCCTCAGCAAGATCATCAAGATATACCTTTTCAATTTTAAGACTTCCTGTTTTAGCAAAATCAAGTATCTGTCCAGTCAATTCCTGAAGATATGAAATATCACGTTCAATGTAACCTGCCCCTTCCTCCATGTCTGTTCCCTTGGAACTCTCCACAAGAAGCTGGGAGTGACCCTTGATAGATGAAATTGTATTTTTAATTTCGTGTCCTAAAACAGCAGACATTTTACCAAGAGCCTTTAGCTGACTATCCTTGATGATCTGTTTTTCAAGCTTTTCATATCGTGCAGACATTCTTACAAAAACTGTTACAATAAAAAATAAAAAAGCAACTGCCAGAAAATTAACAACCAGCTCAACAGATGCTCGCTTCTGGAGCATAATTGCATCTTTAGGTACCATTTCCATTAAAATGACTCTTCTTTTTAATGGTACCATATTTCCTTTTTTATTAAATTTAAACTTTCGTTTGTCATCAAACTTTGGAGGGATAATCTTTGCATGCACCAGGGATCCATCATTTAAAAAATTAATATCTATTGCATACTCCGGCATTACAGACGACGGATTATTATAATCAAAACTTATTTCATTGCTGTTAAAAGGGAGGACAGGTTTACCCCAGGTTCTAAAAACTCTTCCCCTGTTATTAATTTCGGCAATACTGTTAACACCTTTATCTTTCAGAGATTCAAAAAAAAGTTCCATTTCACCTTCATTAAAGGAATCATTCTCCATTTCCCATGCGGGACCGCGGCCGCGTGCTTGACC
>JAFGVO010000131.1 GCA_016937935.1 Deltaproteobacteria bacterium
AACCAGCTCTTCAGGTTCAACAAAAAAGGTTCCTCCTGTTGCAGAACTGCCGTGAACAATACCTTTTAGAGTTCGATGCTTGTCCGTTCTTACAGGAAGCACATAGCGATCATTTCTCAGGGTAACTGTTGTTTCACCTAAAATGTCACTATTTTTTTTAGATATTTTATCAATCTCATCAAGGAGATTTGCCCTGAGTGCTCTTGCTCTTTTTCTCAAGGCGGCAAGCTTTGAGCTGGCAGAATCACTAATTGTTCCATCCGGAGCAAAGGTGCTGTCAATCTGAGCAGCCAGCCTTGAAAGAGCAATCATTGAAAAATGATCTTTATCAGGAATAACAAGTTTACTGTTTAAAGGTAAAATATCCCTTCTGTTTTCAACATATCTTGCGAGATCTAAAAATACCCTGATATTGTTTGAAACAGCTAAAAAGAACTCCCTGTCAACATCTCCCCCGCTCTCAAGCCTTACAAGATCGTGGTTCTGAAAAATAATATCAAGCAGAGGCGGTGTATCATCATTATTAATACATGTTACAAATTCATCAACCAGTCTCATGTGAAACCTGGCATCCTTGTCATTTAAAAAAGGAAGATTAAGACACTGCTGCTCTGATTCAGGTGAAGATGCTCTTTTAGCAATATGCTCTAAAAGAAGTTTCCACTCTAAATCCCCAAGAGTTTTATCTGATGCAAACATAATAATTTTTAAATAGAACTTTTTAGGAGATCGTTAACTTTACCGCCACTCAATTCTAACGTTCTTGGCATTCTTCGCGCAAGCTCCAGGTTATGAGTAACCATTAGCATTGTGGTATTGTACCTCTCATTCATTGTAAAAAAGAGATCATGAATACCGTCTGCTGTCTTATTATCAAGATTACCTGTTGGCTCATCAGCCAAAAGAAGAGGAGGATGAAGAACCAGAGCCCTTGCCAGAGCAACTCTCTGCTGTTCGCCACCTGATAATTCTCCTGGCTTGTGTGTCAATCGGTGAGTAAGACCAACCTCGTCAAGCATTTCGAGGGCTTTACTTTTAATAAGCTCCCTGTCCATTCCCTGAATCATTCCGGGCATCATAACATTTTCAAGGGCTGTAAATTCCGGAAGAAGATAATGAAACTGAAAAACAAATCCGATCGTTTTATTTCTAAAACGTGACAACTTGAACTCATTTAATTTTGTTATGTCTTCACCATTAACGTGAATCTTGCCGCTTGTTGGCGCATCAAGAGTTCCCACAACATTTAAAAATGTGGACTTTCCAACACCTGACGCCCCGACTATTGTGCACATTTCACCCTGGGCAACTTTCAGACTCAAATCGTCAAGAACATTTATTTCTTTATCTCGATGTACATAAATTTTTGTAAGATGTTCAATATCTACAAGAAGTTCACTGCTCATTCTTTCAATCCTTCCACAGGAGAAATACCCGCGGCAACTTTAGTCGGATAGACTGTAGCCAGGGCAGTAATTATTACTGATGTAACACCAACAGTAAAAAATTCAAGTGGTGAAATATCCACGGGAAGTTTATCAATGTACCAGACTTCCGGAGGCAGAGGCAACCCGATATATTTTAAAGTCAGGCATAAAGAGAGCCCCACTATCAGCCCCGTGGCCGTCCCGATAGAACCAATAAGCAGGCCCTCAAACCTGAAAATGGCATTAATATCTTTTTTAGACGATCCAATTGTAAGCAGCACCGCAATCTCAGGCCCCTTTTCAAGAACCAGCATTGTAAGAGTTGCAATAATTGAAAAAGAGGCCACAAGTATTGCAATACTAATAAGAATAAACATAACTACTTTTTCGAGTTTAAGGGCAGAAAAAAGCTGTGAATTCATCTCCTGCCAGGATCTCACTCTTACTTGTTTATGTAGAGTTGAAGATATCTTTTTTGCAATAATCTTTGCATCATCAGGATTGGCAATACTGATATGAATCTCGGAAATGTAATTCTGGAGATTTAAAAACTTCTGGGCAGCTTCAATTGAGGTGTAGGCATAATGTTCATCAAATGCGTACATGCCGGAAAAAAACGTACCTGCAATTCTAAAAGGCCTGCTTTTGGGAATCGGCCCGGTTGGTCCGATATCTCCAAGAGGGGAAATTATTTTAACATCCTCACCAATGTAAAGCCGCAGAGCCTTGGCCATCTCACGACCAACTATCAATGGAGGCAAAACTTTCTGACCCGGAAGAACAGGGGGCGCCAGCATTCCATCAACATCTCCCTCTTT
Source organism: Deltaproteobacteria bacterium (assembly GCA_016937935.1). Lineage (GTDB taxonomy): Bacteria > Myxococcota_A > Polyangia > JAAYKL01 > JAAYKL01 > JAFGVO01. The sequence goes on from JAFGVO010000131.1 coordinate 2,246, forward strand.
CTTTTTTTCCTTCTTTTCATCACTGTCGTCATCATCGTATGAAATTCTGGTTTCCTTAAAAAGCTTTTGAGGATTTGAAATGTATTCAAGCTTTCCCTTGTCGAGGGTGTTTAAAATACCGCTGACTTTTTTAAAACTTTCAGGTTCGATACCTTTGATAAGCATACCGTTATTATTTGTCTGCGCATTGATCATCACCTCCCCTGTAACAAGTGGAGTAGCGGCAATAATATCATCACGCTTACGTATCAATTTCAGGAGTTTATGCCAGTCATTCAAAGATTCATCTTCAGATAAACCATTCATGGGCTTTCCATAATTATCAATAACTATGTGGGCATTGGTGCTTAAAATTTTCTGTTTGAGATCATTTGAAAAACCACCCATTACAGACAAAACAGTTGTAAGCATACATGAAGATACGCTAACCCCCAAAATTGAGAGCAGACTGATTGCAGTAAGAGAGCTGCTTTTGCGGCCTTTCAAATGTTTAATGCCTACAAACTGATGAAATTTAAGGCGGCTTCCAAGATTATTAATAAACCTTACGACCATAAACCACCCGCCAATATTGAGTGTGACCGCAAGAACTACCATAGAAACAACATAAATTATTATTCGCGAATAGTCCAAAAGATTAAGTTACTCCTCAGCCGCAGCAAGTAGATAAGCTCTAACAAAAAGATCAATATCACCATTTAAAACATCATCAACTCTTGGTGACTCAACACCGGTTCTCGTATCTTTAACAAGCCGATAAGGAGCCAGAACATAAGATCGTATCTGACTTCCCCAGGCTATCTCTTTTTTATCCTGATTTCTCTCATCAGTCTGTGCTCTTCGTTTTTCAAGTTCAAATTCGTAAAGCCTCGAGCGAAGAACCTTCATTGCCTGAGCTCTGTTTTTGTGCTGTGAACGCTCATTTTGACACTGGACAACAATTCCTGTGGGTGCATGAGTCATTCTCACTGCCGAGTCAGTCTTGTTTACATGCTGTCCGCCAGCACCGCTTGCCCTGTAGGTATCAACACGCAAATCGTTATCATTAATCTCAATCTCGATATTGTCATCAACTTCAGGTGTAACATCAAGGGCGGCAAAAGAGGTATGACGTCTTGCATTTGAATCAAAAGGTGAAATTCTAACAAGTCTGTGAATTCCGCGCTCACTCTTTAAATATCCGTAGGCAAATTCACCTTCAACTTTAATAGTAGCTGATTTTAAACCGGCCTCTTCGTTGGGAGTAAAATGGACAATCTCAACTTTGTAGCCCTTCTTCTCGCAGTACCTTGTGATCATTCTAAACAGCATTTCGGCCCAGTCCGCAGAATCAACACCACCTGCCCCTGGGGCAAATGAAACGTAGGCATTCAAAGGGTCGGCTTCATCATTTAAGATTCTGTACAACTCGATTTTTTCAATATCTTTTTGAATTACTTCCAGTTGAGACGGAACCTCTTCAAGGGCAGATTCGTCATTTTCCTCACGGGCAAGTTCTGCAAGCTCAAGAATATCTTCCAGCTCCTGCTCAAGCCTGAAAAATTCACCGGCACTTTTCTCAAGAGCAGCACGCTCTTTTAAAAGTTCCTGAGCCCTGTCATTATCAAGCCAGAAATCCTCCTGACCTGAAAGATGATTGAGTTCTTCTATTCTCTCTTTTTTAGTTTCAAGGTCAAAGATACCCCCTTAGGTCTTCTAATTTGACCTGCAGCGGGGCGACGCGCTCTTTTATTTCATCAAACATAAGGGTTGACTTATCAGTTTTAGTATTTACATGTCAATAGAATTTATCAGACATAAACATCAATAAAACACCGGTAATAACAAGAGGAATTAAAATGTCAGAAAATAAATTTCAAACAGTAAAAACAGCAGAAGAACTTCAAAATCTCATAGATAATGAGGATGGAATTTTAATCTATTTTTCCCACGAAAAGTGTAATGTCTGTAAAGTTCTGAAACCTAAAATTGCTGACAGATGCAAAATTCAATTTCCAAAAATAAAATTACTCTATGCTGATACCGAGCTTACACCGGAAATTAGTGGCCAATACTCAGTATTTACGGTTCCTTCAGTAATTGTTTTTTTAGGAGGTAAAGAATTTTTAAGAGAAAGCAGAAATATCAGCATAGAAACATTTACACAAAAACTGGAACGTCCCTACAAAATGCTCTTTTCATAAGTCCTAAAAGTCTTAATAAATATCCGGACTAAATATTTTTACCTTGAGTTTTTGCTCTGTCAGATGATGTTAGATAGAGTTTACGCATTCTTAATGACTCAGGGGTTACTTCAATGAGTTCATCTTCGGCAATAAACTCAATACACTCTTCGAGAGATAACTTTTTGTGCGGTGTAAGCAGAACAGCGTCATCTTTTCCGGACGCTCTCATATTTGTAAGTTTTTTACCTTTAGTAACATTAACCGCCAAATCTCTGCCATTTGGAGTTTCTCCGATAATCATTCCTTCGTAAACCTTTACTCCCGGACCAATAAAAAGAGGACCCCTTGGCTGAAGATTGAAAATTGCATAGGGAGTGGAATTTCCCATACGGTCACTTATCATTGAGCCGGTTGTTCTTCCCGGCATAGCGCCTTCCATGGGCTCCCATTCCAAAAAGGTGGAATTCATTATTCCGCTTCCCCTTGTCTCTGTTAAAAACTTGGAATGAAGTCCAATAAGACCTCTTGTTGGAATAGCATAAATAAGCTTTGCTCTGCCTCCGGCAACATTCATATCCAGCATCTTGGCTTTTCTTTCACCAATCATCTGAGTAACCGCGCCCATAAATTGTTCATCACAATCAATTCTTAAACGCTCAATTGGCTCATACGTTTTACCATGAATTTCTCTTGTAACAACCTCAGGTTTTGAAAGCATAAGTTCATAACCTTCACGACGCATGGTCTCAACAAGAATCCCCATCTGTAATTCGCCACGGCCAACAACTCTAAATATTTCAGTAGACGCTGTCTCCTCAACTCTTATGGAAACATTCATCATTGCTTCTCTCATGAGACGGTCTCTAATTTGCCGACTGGTAACAAATTTACCCTCCTGACCGGCCAATGGTCCTGTATTAACCCTAAAATTCATAGCAAGTGTGGGCTCATCAACTTTTATTCGTGGAAGTGCAGGAGTCTCTTTATTGTCAACAATAGTGTCACCTATTTTTACATCCTCAACACCCGCAATTGAAATAATATCACCACTCATGGCTTCAAGAATTTCAGTACGGCCCAGCTCATTTGCAGCATAAAGTTTAACAACTTTTGCTGGCAGAGTAATATCACCCTCACCTTTAACAAATATCTCCTGACCCTTTTTTACAGTTCCATCAAGAACGCGGCCCACAATTATGCGGCCCACAAAGTTGTCCCAGTCAAGGTTGTTTACCTGTAAAATAAACGGATTGTGGGTTGTATCCAAAGGAGGATTTACAGTTTTGACAATTGCATCAAAAAGAGGTTTAAGATCTTCTGAGCCATCATCAAGAGTATTGTGAGCAACACCTGACCGTCCATCACTAAAAAGCACGGGAAAGTCAATTTCTCCGTCATCAGCGCCCATATCAATAAACAGATCGTAAACTTCGTCAAGCACCTCTTCGGGTCTTGCATCTTTACGATCAATCTTATTTATTACAACAATAACCGGCAGATTAAGTTTAAGTGCCTTTTTAAGAACAAAACGCGTTTGAGGAAGAGGGCCTTCAGCAGCATCAACAAGAAGCATAACCCCGTCAGCCATGATAAGTGTACGCTCTACCTCGCCGCCAAAATCATGGTGACCCGGAGTGTCAAGAATATTAATGGTTACTCCGTTGTAAACAACGCTGGTATTTTTTGCCAGAATAGTAATTCCCCGTTCACGTTCAAGGTCATTGCTATCCAAAATCCTGTCAGTAAATTTATCCATTTTACCAAAAATGCCGCTCTGCCTCAGCATTGCATCAACAAGTGTTGTTTTTCCATGATCCACGTGAGCAATAACAGCCACGTTACGTACATTGTCTCTAAATTTCTTCAAAAAATCTCTCCATAATTTCCGCCCGACTAAAGGCATTAAAAGCGCTGTTCTTTTCAACCAATAATATGAATACGTCAAACAAATAATGCTTGGAAGCCTAAATTGTGCATAAAAAAGGACGCTCCGGCATCTATTTGTTGTTTTTAAATGGTGTCAAACTGATAAATAAGCAACTTTTAGGCATAGTCATCAATTCACCACAAATATGAAATGGTTTATTTTATAATGTAAAAATTAATAGGTATTTTGATCTTATTTAACAGGAGTTAACAGTGACCAGGCAAAGCCATCACAACCATCAGATTCAAGTGCTGACCTGTCTGCAGAATCGTTGGCTTCTGCATCCTCTTCAGTGGCTGCATCATACGCAATCTGACAGTAATAAAGATCATTGCCATCCATTGTCCAGTCATATCTCGACCACGTTGTTCCACCATCATTGAGACCTACCGCATAATCATCACTATTATTTACAATTGTAAAATCCACCGTTGATGAATACCCGGTAAAATCTGCGGTCCAGCTTTCATCCGTCACAGTATGGGTTCCACCATATGCGTCAGTGTAAGTACCTGCAATTTCCGGTTCATCAATATTTGTGTCGCTTTCAGTTTCGCTGTCCGCTGTATCACTTCCGGTTTCGCTGTCCGCTGCATCACTTCCGGTTTCGCTG
>JAFGVO010000132.1 GCA_016937935.1 Deltaproteobacteria bacterium
CTGCCGGTATTTAAAACGCGAACGGGTAAGCGCAGCGGAGTGGTTTTAATGTCATCACTGTCAGGAAATCAGGGTTCTCCTTTTATTGCAACTTATGGTGCCACGAAGGCGTTTAATACTGTATTGGCGCAAGGGCTCTGGTATGAGTTAAAAGATGAAGGAGTTGATGTAACAGCCTGTGTGGCTGGAGCAATCCGTACCCCCGGATACATGAGCGCAGCAAAACAGAGTGAAATAATTAAAGAGGCTCCCGGTACACTTGATGCGGCGCAGGTTGCAAAATCGGCGCTCTATGCACTTGGGAAAAAACCAATAGTAATACCGGGGTTTGTAAATAAATTTGCATATCTGCTGCTTGGTAAATTACTTCCTGCCAAAACCGCAATAAAAATAATGGCCGCCTCAACTAAAGGCCTTAATTGAAATAAAGGATATTATATGATTGATACTTTGATTGGATTTTTTGCTCCCTGGGTTATTTATTTTGTGTTGCTTCTTATGCATCTGCTTGTTCCTGCAAGGCATGTTGAGGGATATGTTCTTAGTGTTGAGACCGGAAAACCTCTTCATTACAGGTTAAACGGGCTTCTTGTTTTTATTTTATCAATGGGTGCCTGGGCTCTTGCGGGGTATTATGATATTATCTCGTATGCCGTCTTCTGCCTGCACAAAAGAAGCGGGCTTTTAGGGGCGTGCACTATTGGTCTCATTGCAAGTTTTGCAATTGTTATCGGTGCAAAAAAAGTTCGTTCAAATTTTCTTGCGAATCTCTTTTTTGGAAGACTTGTAAATCCCCAGTTTTTTAATAACAGAGTTGATGCAAAGATGTTTCTTTACCTTGCCGGAGCGACATTGCTGGGGTTGAATATTTTATCTTTTGCAGCACACAATGTTATATTGTTTAAACATGATTACTCCCCTTCGGTTGTACTTTACACAGCTCTGTTTTTCTGGTTTTTAATTGATTACATGACTTTTGAACGTGTCCATCTTTATACATATGATCTGTTTGCGGAGCGGGTTGGTTATAAACTTACATGGGGCTGTCTTACTTTTTATCCATACTTTTACGCTGTTGGTATTTTTGCAGTGGCTTCAATGCCCAACCCTCAAATGCCGGTCTGGTGGATGGTGCTTTCTGCCATTGTATTTTTTACAGGATGGAGTTTTGCCAGAGGCGCCAATATGCAGAAGTTCTTTTTTAAAACAGATCCCCAAAAATCTTTTTTAGGAATTTTCAAACCTGTTGTTGTGACGGATAACAAGCATACTCTTTTGTGCAGCGGTTTTTGGGGTATCTCAAGGCACGTAAATTATCTTGGGGAAATTTTAATGGCAACAGGTCTGACTATGGCCCTTGGTTATCCACTTGTTTTATGGGGATGGCTTTATCCTCTGTATTACGTGGCCCTGCTTTTTACAAGGGAGCGTGACGACGACAAAAGATGTCAGGAAAAATATGGACCTCTATGGGACGAATACAAGAGCAAGGTTAAAAGAAGAATCATCCCTTTTATTTATTAAATTTAATTTAAGTCTGATAAAATAGTTCAATAACAAAGAGGAAAAACTATGAAAAAGAAAATAGTGATTGAAATTTTAGCAGGTGCTTTATTGCTAATGTTTATTGGTTGTAGTGATGATTCGGGAAGTGGTGATACTGACACAATAGGAGATTCTACCGATTCAATGGACGCTGACACTCAGACAGAGGCTCCGGCTGTCAATCCCGTAGGAAGTTGTATTGCACAGCAGCAGGGTGTTGAGGTATGTCTTGCGGCAACAGGAAAAAGCTGGACAGAAGCAAAGGCTGAAGTTCACTGCACTGAAGATGTTCCGGGGGTTTACAATTCAGAATCCTGTTCACAAACTGATTGTGAAGGTATGTGTGACAATTCACAAGATCATGAACCCGGATACGAAACTGTAATATTCCTCTACACAGCCGGCAATATCGATATGGGATTCATATGCACCTCAGTAATAGGCGGCAAATGGTACCCTGGCTGTGATCAGCTTTAATAACATTAGTGGCTTATTTAAGCTCCGGATGATTTTTCCAGGCTGGCATTTTTTTCAGGTATTCAATTGTTTGAAGCCTTGCAGTTTTGTCATCAATTGACGGATTCTGCTTTTTCATAAACAGAGACATGCGGCGAATACGTTCTTCAATGGTTTGTAAATTTCCGTGTTCGTCACTGCAGTGCTGACAATAAGCACCACTCTCAATTGGCATTCCGCAACTTTCACATTTCATATCTTTCTCCTTGTGTTATTTGCTATCCAGAAAAATGGACAGTCCTTTGATAACTTTATTAATTTCAATCTCACTCATTTGTTTAAATCGAGCGGATACTCTTTCTAAAGATAATACAGATGTGGCTTCTAAAAGGGCGGCTTCACCTTTTTGGGTCAGCCATACAAATTTAACCCGAGCATCTTCAGGATCTGCAACCCTGGTAATCCAACCCTGTTTTTCTATTCGTTTTGTGATTTCTGTAGTTGCAGAAATACTTCGGTTAAAATGTTTTGCAGTTTCACCAAGGGTTAAAGGGCCTGATTGATAAAGATGCATTAAAACAGCAGTAGCTTCAGGGCTCGGGCGACTTTCCGAAGGATCTCACCGTTTGTGATAATTACGATAAATTTCAGCAAATAAATTATTTAAAAGTTTTTCCTGTTTCATAGTTTCCATAAAAAGAGAATACAACAGCAAAAATACTTCGGAAAGTACGAACTATTTTTTTATAATAATTTATTAAATTTAAATCTTAAACGAGAGCATAAATCTTATGCCAGGATCTGTTTTTAAATCATTTATTGTGGATTGTTTTGTTCTGTTTGTAATGTTAATTACTCCTGACATCTGTCCTCTGCGTCTTCTGCACAGGTTGTTGGACATGCGTCGCAGTAGATACAAGCATGGTATGCTGCAAGGTCTGCAACACCATTGGGGTATTTGGCTTCGCAATTAATTCTACATGTTTCAAAGTCACTATCACTAAGAATTTCCGAGTCAGTACTATTGTAGCAGCTTGTATTGATGCAAGAATCAAGTGCACCACATTCAGGATTTGCATTGCATGCGTCAACTTGAGTTCTGCAGATTGTATTAATGGCACATCCCCAGCAGCCGGTTGCTGGATCATAACAGTCACTTGAAGTCAGGTCACAATTTTCTGTGGAGCAATGGGTGCCTTCAGGTTTTGTAGTGCCACATCCTATGCAAAAGAGACAGTCGATAAGAGAGTACCGAAGAGCATTGGCAGCATCAGTAGCTGCATTTTTACAGGCCGTTTCACAGGCATCCCAGGCATCTCCTGTTAAATTCTGAGAAAAGCAACTGGAAGCGTCAGGACCGCTGATACAGGAATCTAAAGTTGCACATTCAGTGTCGTTCATGCAGTTTTGATAATCTTTACCACAAAGGCAGTAATCACCTGTTACGCAATCATAACAATCTGCAAAAGTTCCTGTATCACAGAGTGAATATACCACGTCGTCATTTTCACATGTGGCTCTATTATCAGTTTGCATAGTGCATACTTTATAATCATGTGGACATACATCAGAATCGGGTGTGCAGTCTTTATAAAGTTCATACTTGTTATTGATACATTCATAAATGCTATTGTTAATACATGTCTGGTCTCCGGTATTGCAGACATCATTGGGAATGCTTTGGGAATCTGTTTGAGAATCTGTTTGGGAATCAGAGTCAGAGAGTTTGCTGCTGTCAGTTGAGTTGGAATTTATATTTGTCGTGTCAGTTGATTTTGAATCTGTTTCGTCTGAGATTGGAGATACTCTGCTGCATCCTGCCAGGAGAAGTAATAAGAGTAATTGAATTATTTTTTTCATGGTTAACTCCTAAAGTTTCTAATATATATTTAAGCATTTTATCATGTTTTGAAGTAAGTTGCATTATTTATTGTATTTTTTGGGTTTAGATTATAATGGCACTTTTTTTGAGCTTTTTACAGATTAATATACGTCTTAGTTTATAGTTAGATTAATTATGAAAGTAACTTATCAGTGCAACCCCGATTAGACGATTGCAAAATTGGGTGAAAAGGAAAAATATGTATTCA
>JAFGVO010000133.1 GCA_016937935.1 Deltaproteobacteria bacterium
CAAATTGTCTTGCGGGAACTCCTTCTGTACCTAAAAATAAAAGGTTCAATTTTAGAAAAGATGAGTTTGCTTTTAAAGGTGATACAGATGCTGTTCAGAAAAAATTTCTTTTTCTTGGACTCTGTTTTTTAATGATTGTTACGTCATGGATTTTTGCTACAGTTGCCCGTTATTCGGTTACATCAACCCAGGCAGAACTGGCAAAACAGAGACTTGAAGATGAAACATTTAAAGTGCTGGGACAAAAAACTGTTAGCAGGACAATTATTGAAAAGAAACTGATGCCTAAAACAGTCAAAAAAAGTCCGGTGCCTGTTAAAGATTCTTTTGATATTATTTTTGAATTGTCTAAACGTGTTCCTCAAAGAGTTATTCACGATGTTGAACAATTACAGATAAAGCCGGGGCATATAAAGATTGTAGGCCTTGTTAATTCCGAGCTCTCTCCCGGTGCTGCCGGGGATAACACCGAAGAGGATGAACTTTCACCAACTGATCTTATTAAAAGTAAGCTTTCAGAGTTTGATGAGTGTTTTACATCATTTAAAATTCCACGTGTCAGAACAATTAATGACAGGCAGGAATATACGATGGAAATTGACAGTAAGTGTCCTTAAATTTAACAGGAACAATATGATAACGTTCTTAAATTCAGTTTATAATTTTGAGAGGTGGTTTTAATGTCATCAATGGTTAGAAATTTTTTGGCCGGATTATCTTCAAGGGAGAAGGTGATGGTATCTGCTATGGCAGTGACGGCTGTTCTTATGATAGCTGGACTCACAGCTTTTTTTGTTGGAGGTGCGGCAAATGATAATCTTGACAATGCAACTGAATGGACAGATCTTTTAAAGACTGTTAAAATTATGGGACCTGACTATAAAAGTACGTCTGCACCGCAAGATTCAGCCAGGGTAAATAGTAAACCCAAACCTCTTAGGACACTTGTTGATAAAGTTATTTCTCAAATTGAGATTGATGAGCCTGATACTAAAGAGCTCAATGATAAATCCTATCCAAGCGGATGGCTTGAAAAAAGTGTGGAGGTATCTTTTAGATCCATTGAGCTTGAGAGTATTATCAAATTTATGGAGGCCGTTGAAAAAAACAGGACGTCTTTTAATATTGCCGTAACTGATATTGATATTAAAAAAAACAGACGTGAAGAAGATAAATATATTGTACGCATGACAATCGCCACATATGAAAAAATTGCCGTCACAGATTCTAAAAGTCGTACTACAAGAGAGGCCTCAAGATGATTACATTTAGTCCTTTCACGATGATAACATTAAGTCCTTTTCAGAAAAAGATTATCAAATATATTGGTTACCCTCTCTTTTTTATCTTTGCATTTATTATATTTTTGACAATGACTTTTCCTGGTGAACGATTTGTTCCTGTTTTAGAGGGAAAATTATCTGAAACAACCGGAAGAAAGGTCTCAATTGAAGAACTGTCAGTTTCACCCTTTGGATCAGTTACTCTGTTTGGTGTCAGAATTGAAATTCCTGTTGATGAAAAAAAAATAAAAGAACAGGATACTCAAAATAAAGATAAAAATGATAAAAAAAACAATGTAAAAAATATTCCTAAACCTGAATACCTTATTTCTGAATTAAAAATTGATATTGGAATTATGGCACTTATTTTTGGTGATTTAAACATTGAAGCATCTTTTGATTTTTTAGGAGGCAATGTTGAACTTTCATACAATGGTTCAATATCTGAAGAGCAAGATACTAATGATGAAAATTCAGATAAGGAACCATTGAAAAAAATAATTCCACCTCAACCGGCAGCCAATGGTGATAAGGCAGAACTTGAAGAGGATGCTCATGATGACGAAGAGAGTGAAATGTCCATCCATCTTGAGGCAACTGATTTAAATCTTATTCAACTGGCTGATTTAAAAGATATTTTACCAATGCCATTATACGGTACATTGAGCTTTGGAATGGATATTAAATCTTCAAATGGAATGCTCGCCAGTTCTGAAGGGAGCATCTGGTTGAAAGGTAATGGATTGTCAATTGGAAAAGGACAGTCAAAAATCGAAATCATGGACGGTATGGGGCCCATGACCGTTGATTCAATCGGAATAAATGATTTTGATGTACAAATGAAAATAGCTAAGGGAAAATGTTCTTTTGATAAATTTAAAGTTGTTTCCCGTGATATTGATATTACAGCCACAGGTGATGTTCAGTTAAGAGATCCTTTTAATCTGAGTAATTTTAATCTCTATTTTGCATTTAAACTTCTTGATGGTTATGCATTAAAAAGTCCAAATGCTAAAACCCTTATGTCACTTATTCCGGGGGCAATACCAAGGGCAAAAAGAGCTGATGGGTATTTTGGATTCTTGTATTCAGGAAGAACTCAAAATGCTAAATTTCGTCCTCAAAGCGAGTTCAGAGGAAGTGACCGTACAAGTAATCGAAGACTAAACAGAAGACGAAACAGAGTTCCAAGACGAACTTCAAACACTCCTTCACCAATAAGAAGAATGCCTTATGCTCCTTCTCCGGCTGAAAGAGATGATTTATCTGATCCTGAAGAAAACGATATGCCTGATGAACAGCCTCCTGTGCAAAATTCTGCACCATCACGATTATCAGAACCAGTCAGGCCTTCAGGAAAAGTCCCAAGTATTGAAGATATGAAAAGAGCGAAAGCTGCTGCGGATGAAGCTGCTGTAAAAGCTGTGCACAGTGTAAATGATAACAGTGACGAAGCTGAATCTCATAATGATGGTGCTTCTGAAGATATGCAGGAAATGGAGATAGAAGAAAATGAAGCTGAAGAACCATCTCCTGAAACCCCATCAGAAGAAACAGAGGAATCTGAAGATTCTAATGTTTAACTTTATTTCATAAAATAACCCCTTAAATGTTAAACCAGAAAAATAAAATATGAGTTTTAAATTATGAATATCTGTTTAAATTGCCAGGCAAATAATGAATCAGATGCAATGTTTTGTACTGAGTGCGGGCATGCATTGGCTCCTAATCCCATAAAAAATACCAATATTGAAAATTCTTCCGCAGAAATTACTGCAGATATTAATGACAAGAAAATAAACCGGGTGCTTTTAAAGCATTCACTAATGGCTATTACTGGTGTCATTATTTTAATATCTGCATATATTTGGGTTGTAATTTTTGCTATTGGAAGTGATAAAAAATCTAATTTTTCCCATTTGGAATCAATTAATGTTATTCAGAGTTCATCTAAATCTGTTGCCGGCTTACTTGATAAAAATGCAATTGAGTTAAATATTCCAGAGGATACATTTGAAGGTCAGGTCAGACTTAAGGTAGAGCCTTCTGGAAATATTCCTTCAATTGACACTGATCGAGCTCAAATATTAGGCCCGCTATATAAGATTTCTTCAGAACAAAATTCAAAACGTCTTAACAGAGCAGTGAAGGTAAAGTTTAAACTTTCAAAGAGTGATATTGATGATTCCCAATATCCACATGACTTTATGGGTGCATATTTTGATGGCAAGCAGTGGAATCTGTTCAGGCCTGAGGTGATTGATTTAGCGAATGGATTTATTGAATTTAAAACTTACCATTTTAGTGACTGGGCAAAAGCGAATCCAACCAGAGAAGAGATGATTTCCTTGTTTTCTCGTGAAATGGCTGTTGATAAATGGTCAAAAAATTCAAAGTCAAAACCTGTAAACGATGCTGTAAATCAGATTCTCCTCAGTCATTTTGGAATACAAGATAAAAGTCTGACTCAGGATATTGTTGAGTCGATGATGAACGAGGGAGATTTTCAAAAAATTCTTGTAGATATAAATGATAACAACTCAGTTCAATTTGGTCAGGATGTTGCTGTTTTGGCAGGAAAACAGATTGTAAAAGTTTTAAATGATAATGATACTGCCTTAAAAGCTGTTCTTGGAAGTGTTTCAGAACATTCATCTAAAATTGGAACAGCTGTTAAAATGGCTGTTGCTATAAAAAATGGTGATTATACAGAAGCGGCCAAAGAGCTTTCACGAGAAATAATAAATTCCTATCCCCTTACCAGACTCTTTAGAGAAGGTACTAAAGTTATTGCCGGGGAGATTAAGCGATGGAAAACCGCGGGAATTGAAAATGCATATGATGTTTATGTGAACGGTGTTGACAGGTATGGATATAAAGGCGTCGAGGTTGGTAATTTTGAACAGATATGGGAACAGATGAAAGGTGTAAGACGACAGTTATATATTGATGCAAAAAAGAAGTATGCCGAAGAACACAATATGAATCCTTCAGATTTGAGCATGGATCTTCAGAAAAAAATTGAAGCCGATGTTAAAGAGACTACTTCCCGTTCATTTTCTGAACGTCGTAAAGAGGAAGTTGTTATTTTAAAGGAACAGGAGTTTAACATTAAACTGTTAAATGAGTTTGAAAAAGCTCATCTTCTTGATAAAAACCGCTTTGGATATACAGAGAACACCTCATTTGAAGTTATGATGACAAGATTGTTCAACCTCAAAAATATGATTTTAAGTGATACAAATTGTCGCATAGGTTTTACAGGTATAAATGCAAATGGAATAATCTCTGCAGATCGTGTCGCAGGACTGATTCAAATCTGGTACACAAAACCTGATGGCAAAGACAAGTACCGTGAAGAGTTAAAAAAACTTGGATATATTAAAGACTCTAAAACTATTGGAAAAAAAAGCGACAGTGGCCTTAATCTGGATAATCGTCTAGTTGGTGAATGGGTTTTTAAAAATAGTGAAGGTGGTTTTGACAGGCAGATATATAACAGTGACGGAACAGCTGTGAGATATATTTACAACCAGAAATATGACTGGCTGTGGAGTACCGGCGGCAACAGATTAAAGCTGTATGTAAAGAATGGAAAACCTGCATATCAGGTTTATAAAATTGAAGGAGATAAACTCTTTTTCTATGTTGATTCTGCAAAAGTCTGGTCTGTACCGTTTATTAAAAGATAACTATTTAATACTGTGAAGAACTGATGTTGGATTATTCAGTTTAAGATTCGCTTGAGTGTGGTCAGCAGACCTTTTAGTTCAAATGGCTTTTGAATAAAACCCGCGGCTCCATTTTTTATGAGATTTTCCACCTTTGAATCTTTTGCATAGCCTGAACAGATTAGTATTTTAACTTTTTTTGTGATCTTTTTTAATTTGTAAAAAGTTTCTTCCCCATCAAGTTCAGGCATGATCATATCTAAAAATATTGCATCAATTTCATTCTTATGCTCTTTAAGAATTTTCAGTCCATCCTTTGCATTCAGGGCAGTAAAGGTTATAAATCCGGTTTTCTGAAGGATTCGTTCTAAAGAGTTAACAACAAGTGGTTCATCATCAATAATAAGGACTGATTTAGAAGTCTCATATACTTCAAGCTGTTTCCATGGTGATGGTGGTTCTGAAGAAGGATTTTTTGCAGGTATAGATGGAAGGTAAATTGTTACAGTTGTTCCTTTACCTTCGCTGCTATTTATAATTACATCCCCCTTATGGTTGATTATAGTACCATAGACCATAGATAGTCCCAGTCCTGTACCTTCACCTTCCGGTTTAGTTGTATAAAAAGGTTCAAAAGCTTTTTTAACCTCTTCATCGTTCATCCCTTTTCCATTGTCAGATATAATACATTTAATATATCTTCCTGGCTTGAGATTAAGATTTTCAGACTCATTTGTCTCTGGTAATTTTGTTGATACTGTTTTTATTGTTATTGTTCCAGTCTTATCTATAGCGTCTGTTGCGTTTATAAGAAGGTTAAAAATAGCCTGCTCAATCTGCCCCGGGTCACCATTAACATGTCGTAAATCAGGGTCCAGCTCAAGTGTCGTCGTTATATTTTTTGTAGTGCTTTTTGAGTGAAGATTTACGGTTTTTTTAATAATGCTGTTAATGGAGAATTCTCTTTTTTCATATTTTCCTTTTCTGGCAAATCCTAAAAGATTTTTTGTTAAGTCTTTTCCTCTTAAGCAGGCTTCAATAATATTTTTCAAGTCAATATTTTCATCAATGTTTAATCCTTGTTCAAGTTTCAGCAATGTTGCAGAGTTCATAATTATTCCAAGTACATTGTTTACATCATGCGCTATACCGCCCGCGAGTCTGCCTATTGCCTCCATTTTTTGAGATTGAAGAAGCTGCTCCTCCATTAATTTTCTAGTTGAAATATCTCTGATTGCGTAGATTTTTACTTTTTCTCCATTTTCCCAGGCAGTCTCTCTGCTTTTTATTTCCATAGGGAATATGGAGTTGTCTTTTCGTTTGCCATAAGCTTCACAAAACTCTTCAGAATCAGTTGTGTTAATATAATTTTTTACATCTTCAATACTTTCATTTGCAATAATAGACAGCTCTTTAACACCAAGAAAGTCAGCAGGGTCATCATAGCCAAACATTTTAGCCGCTTCATAATTGGCATCCCTACAGCTTCCGTCTTTAAAAACAAAAATGGCATCGAGTGCTGCATCTGCAAGAAAGTGAAATCTTCTTTCGGCGCGATACAG
>JAFGVO010000134.1 GCA_016937935.1 Deltaproteobacteria bacterium
AACTGTAGACAGTCGCGTGCACCGAAATTCCAATACAACCCCTCGAAACAACGCCACTTTTTGCTTTTTTAAAAATGGAACTTCAGATTAGCAGGTGCGGTTATTATGCTTGCGGGCTGCGGAAGTGTATATGAGTCTCCAGGATGCACTGATGATGAGCTCTCCTGCGAGGGAGATGTTCTTATGAATTGTAATGGAGGAAACTGGAAAGAATATACAAACTGCAGTGATATTGGGCAGATTTGTACAGTTTTTGAAGGAGTTGCCCAATGTATTGCGGGCAGTGGCGGCACAGATTCTGATTCGGTAAATTTAAATGACAGTGAAACCGGCAGTGGTGGTACAGATTATGATACTGAAAAATCTGATACAGACACTTGGGATACTATGGATAGTGACACAATAGATAGTGACACTATCGAAACCGGATCTGACACAATAATTGATTCAGATTCAGGAACTGAAAGCGATTCTGCAAGTGATAGCGATACTGGTACAATTATCACCTGTTCTGATAATCCTTGTGATCCTGATCATGGAACCTGCACAGATGTGACTGAAGGGTATTCGTGCGGTTGTGAAAACGGATGGCATCTGGACGGAAATCTCTGTGTAATAGATCCCGATTGCACTGATAGTGAAGTAAGAATCGGATCTACAATATGTGGTATTAATGGAGCGGGATATATAAGTCAGGTTTGTACTCTTGGTGAATGGGTTGATACACTAAACTGCATTGATGATGACATTTGTAAAAATGGAAATACACTCCCTGGTGAGACACCCTGCGGCAATGGTGGTTTTTTAGAAGAAATCTGTATATCTGGTGCATGGTATACAACTTCTAATTGCATCAATGAGATTCCAATATCTTGCGCAGACAATCCCTGTGACATTAACGCCACCTGTGTTGATGGCACAACCACATTCAGCTGTACCTGCAATAGCGGATGGAGCGGAGACGGCTTAAACTGCATTGATGATAATGAATGTATTCTCGGAACTGATGACTGTGATGATATTAATGGTTACTGCACTAATATTGATGGGGGTTTTACATGTGGATGCAATAATGGGTTTCATCTCTCTGGAAGCACATGTGAAGCTGATGCTGTCTGTACTGAAGATGATATTAGAATAGGTGCAACTGTATGTGGTATCAACAAAGGAGGATATCTGGTACAACTTTGTTCCGGTGGATTCTGGGATGATACTACAACCTGTATAGATGATGATGTCTGTCTTAATGGAAGCTATCGTGATGGAGCAACATCTTGCGGCACTGGAGGAGTTCTTGAGCAGTTGTGTATTCAGGGTTCATGGAATAATACCTCAAATTGTGTTAATGAAATCATTGATACTGACAGCGGTACCGATACCTCAACTGATACTTCAAGTGATTCATCTGTTGACACCTCTGACTCTGATACAGACATTGATACCTCACCTGTTATTCCGGGATGCGGCAATGGGGTTCTAGAGCCTGCCGAAGAGTGTGATGACGGTAATATAATTGATGGTGACGGCTGCTCTCCTTTATGTACCCGCTCTCCTGATTGTGCATCCACAGGGGTTTGCACAGCACTTTGCGGAGATGCTATTGTTATGAGTCAGGAAGCCTGTGATGATGGAAACCTTATTAATGGGGATGGTTGTTCATCAGTTTGTACAATTGAAACCGGGTTTACATGTACACCTGGAAATGCGGTAAATTATGAACTTCCAATTGTTTACAGAGATTTTTCATCAGCTCACCCGGATTTTGAACCCGGTGCCACGGGATGTGAGGATCCCTCAACAGGTATGCTCATGAATACTTTAGATCCTGTTACACGAAAACCGAGAAGATCATCAAATAACGCCGGAACAGGCTGCGCCTATCTCACTGCCAACACAGGAACAGACAGATTTTTAGAGTGGTATTCGGACAGTGCACCTGAAGAGTCAGTAGTTACAGGAACAATGACTCTATGGAATGAAGGTGGAAATGTCTATGGAAACCGCTGGAAGGATGACGGAACATCATGGGTTACTTATAATTTAGTTGACTCTTGTTATACACCATCTGTTTGCGTTACACCGGGCCCGGGAGAAGAGTTTTTTGATGTATGCCCCGTACCTTATTACGATTACTACCCCTGTGTAGCTGAAGTTAATAGAATTGATGGAAATCCAACTTTTTTTCCACTTGATAATCTTGGTAATACTCCTGTTTCCGAATACAATATCGCAAAAATACCGACACCAATTTACGATGGAGGATGGGCGTATGAAGATGGGGAACCGGAACACAACTTCCATTTTACAAGTGAACTGAGATTCTGGTTTGAGTACCACGAAGAAGAAGGACAGGTAATGTCATTAGGGGGTGATGATGATGTATGGGTATTTGTTAACGGAATTTTAGCTCTCGATCTTGGTGGAATTCATGTTCCTCTTGAAGGAACAGTTGATCTTGATGACCAGAAAACCCTTTTGGGTCTGAAAGATGGCCAGATTTATGAATTTGCTGTTTTTCATGCGGAACGGCAAACAGAGGGATCAAGCTATCAGCTAATTCTTGATGGATTTGATCTTTCACCTACTTTCTGTACACAGAACTAATATCATATAGTTTCAATCAATAGATTCTCAATAAAAAATAAAAAGAGAGTTGTTTAGAATAATTTAGTAATAAGATTCTTGCATTTATTGATGACATATTATAATTGAAAGTCGCTTAATATTTGTTAATCCCAAGGAGAAAACAGGATGAAAATTGCAATTTTAGGATGTGGACAGATGGGGGAAACCATGCTGAAAGGTTTTCTTTACAGCAAAGTTTTTAAATCGGAAGATTTTACCTTAACTACAAAATTTGATGATCATGAGGCTCAACTCAGGTCAAAATATCCAGATACAATGATTACTCAGGATAATGGTCTGGCAATAAAAGATGCTGATATTGTTATTCTCGCTGTTAATCCTGATGCAGCTAAAGAGGTGCTCGTACCATTAAAAGAGCAGCTTAAAAGTAAACTTCTGGTAAGTATCTGCGCAGGAATTACCCTTGAAAAACTCGAAGAGTGGACTGATTGTACAAGACTTGTCCGCGCGATGCCTAATATTCCCTGTGGAATTGGAGAGGGAACAATTGCTCTAGTCTACAGTAAAAAGAGCACCAGTGAAGATAATAAAGTTGTTAAAGATCTTTTTGCTCATCTTGGTATGTGTATTCCTATTGATGAAAAACAGATGAATACTGTGACTGCTCTTGCGGCATCGGGTCCGGCTTTTGCATTTGTAATTTTAGAGGCTCTGGCTGATGGAGCAGTTATGATGGGACTTTCCAGACAGCTTGCAGCAAAACTTACGGCACAAATGTTTCAGGGGTCTGCAAGATTACTTCTTGAAACAGGTGAACATCCCGCTGCTTTAAAAGATCAGGTTACAACCCCTGGAGGAATTACAACCGCAGGACTTCTGGAAATGGAAGATGGAAAAATCAGATCAACACTTGCGAAAACAATTCAAAAAGCCTCTTCACGTGCACATAAACTTGTTGAGTAGTCAGGTTCTTTAAAAAAATCAAAAAAAAGAGAAAAACTATTTGTATTATCTTTTATTTTGGATAAAACCTTTATCAGAACAGTGCGCTCTATGAAGCGCTTGGTTCATTGAAATTTAAATGCCTGCCAGGATGGCGGAATTGGTAGACGCAAGGGACTTAAAATCCCTCGAGCTAATGCTTGTACGGGTTCGATTCCCGTTCCTGGTAATTAATTAATAGCTGCTTAGATGCAGTTATATTCTATTTTTCTATTGCTGTTATTCACCTGTGGAGATTATCATGAAGATAAAAGATCTTTTTACTGCACCTCAAGTAGCTAAAATATGTTCAATGGATTTAAAAACAATTCACAACTGGGTAAACAGGGGCGAGATTAATTTTTTCAGAACCCCTGGAAGACATCTCCGTTTTAAACGGGAGCATGTAATTGAATTTCTCGAAAAATTTAATTATCCCATTCCCCGGGAGCTGTTAAGTCCAAGAAGTAAAGTTCTCGTTCTTGACTCGGATCAGGAAAAACTGAACCCAATAAAAATTGCACTTTCAGAATCAGCAGACGTCCTTACTTTCAGTGATACTTTTGAAGCCATGTTAAATATTGGAAAAGAAAATCCATCTCTGGTTTTACTCAATTCCAAAACAGATATTGACATACTTAGAGTGGTAAAAAAAATTGCCAATCACGAAAAAAATATATCTATAGTAATGTATGGAACTGCCAATGAATCAGATGCCAGTTTTTTGGATGCCGGAGCTCATAAATGTTTAAAAACACAAGAGCCTGATCATATTGCTCTGGAGGCAATAAAAACTCTTAAAATTTTCAGGAAGAGTGCCTGAGTTAAAAATTTTTAACCGTCATATTCAGCTGTTCAACTTGCCAAACCACTCTTGATGGATATAGTCAAAGTGCCTTTAAAAGATTATAAGGCGGTTAGGCATATAAAATGGATGAACAGAAAAAATATCGCGAAATTCCATATAATTATACATCATTTTCAGACCGTGAAATTATCCTTAGATATTTTGATTCTGAAACCTGGGATGTTTTAAATGAATTAAGAAACAAGAGAGTTACAGGCAGAAGTGCAAAACTTCTTTTTGAAGTTGTCGGCGACATCTTTGTAATTGATAGAAACCCATATATTTTTAATGACTTTCTTGATAATCCCATAAAACAGAAAAGGCTTAAAACTGTTCACAACAGAAAACTTGCAGTGATTGCAAAAGGCTCAGGTGATAGCAGGGTTAAGCTGATTTTAGACAGAGTAGCTAATAAAAGCAGAGAGTTTTTTAAATCATTTAAAAAAGAGACGGAGCGGCGAAAAGAGATCTCCTCTGCTTTATGTAAAATTGTTAAAAAAGAGGATCTCTTTTTTACGGCGTTTCATAAAGTTTTTCATGCTACAGATGCTACTGACTGGCGCGTTGAATTTCCTGAAGCAGTTATTTATCCATCAACTGAAGATGAAATTTCCAGAATAGTAAAAAAAGTTCCAGATATTAATATGAAAATTGTTCCAAGGGGAGGCGGTACGGGCTTAACAGGTGGTGCAGTTCCTGTCCAAAGACAGACTCTTGTAGTCAATACTGAGAGACTTTCACATATTTCAGAGGTCACACTTGAAAAATCCGGAGAGGTTGAGATACCGGTTGTTGAGGCCGGAGCCGGTGCTGTAACAGAAATTGTTACAAAATTCTGTAAAGAGAGAGGTTATATTTTTGCGACGGATCCCACATCCTCCTGGGCTTCGACTATTGGTGGAAATATTGCTGAAAATTGCGGAGGTAAAAAGGCGGTAATGTGGGGTACTGCCATAGACAATATTTTTTCATTTACAATCGTAAATTCATCTGGGGAGATAATTGAGGTTGTTAGAAAAGATCACCCCCACCGAAAAATTAATGAGGATGATCAGGTAACTTTTAATGTATTTAATAAAAGTCGCGATGGAGAACTTTTAAAAACAATAACTTTAAAAGGTGACGAAATCAGAAAAAAAGGTGTGGGAAAAGATATTACCAACAAAGCCCTTGGAGGAATTCCAGGAATTCAGAAAGAGGGTGGTGATGGAATTATTACATCTGCAAAATTTGTTCTTTACAGACCTTTTAATTTTTCTAAAACACTATGTCTTGAATTTTACGGGGACAATCTTGTAAACGCATCAAAGGCCATTGTTGCCATTAGAGAGAAGTTTAAAAAAAATAAAGATGTTTTTTTATTGGCTCTAGAACATTTTGATGACAAATACGCTCAGGCAGTTAACTATAAAAATAAATCAGCAAGGAGAGGAATCCCCAAAGCTGTTCTTCTTATTGATCTTGAAAGCAATGATGAGGCTCTTTTAAATAGTGAATGTAATTCAATTGAGCAAATGGTTAAGCAATATGAGTGTGAGGGATTTACTGCAAAAGATAGTGCTGAAAAAAAAATATTCTGGAAAGACAGAAAAAATCTTGGGGCAATTGCAAGGCATACAAATGCATTTAAGTTAAATGAAGATGTTGTTATTCCTATCGAATCTCTCCCTGAATTTGCGGATTTTATTGAATCTTTGAATAATGAGAAATTGGCTGCGAACAATCTCTTGGCTCTAAATCAAATAAAAAG
>JAFGVO010000135.1 GCA_016937935.1 Deltaproteobacteria bacterium
AGACAGTCGCGTGCACCGAAATTCCAATACAACACCTCGAAACAACGCCACTTTTTGCTTTTTTAAAAATGGAACTTCAGTTTAACCTACACATGTATATGAATGACTGAAAAAAACGTTATAATTCAATCATCTCATCAGCAATTCAGTTCAAAAGTGTTCTTTGAAACATTCGAAGAATTTCTGGTAAACAGACAGCACATAGTTATGTGAAACAGCAGTCAGGTTTCACATTACCCGTTTCAAAGCTAATTGCTAATCATAAATTTTTTCATGAATTAATTCGGTTCCGGGAATTAATAGACAAATACAATTCCAAGTGATGTTGAAAGATAAAACTTGCCAAAAGTATTAACATTTTCTCCAATTTTAACTTTTAAATCGGTGAAAGAGTAACCGGACAAAATACTCAGGCGCACTCTTACTTTTTTTGTGAAAGACAAACTGGCAAACCCCTTTAAATATGGCGAAGAAGTTGTAAATGTTGTTTCGTGGCCGCTGTAATCTTCGAAAGGTGTTCCTGTAATTTTATAAACAAGTAGCATCCAACCTGCAGAAAAACCTCCATTAATAATATTTTTTTTTCCATGAGAAATATACCCCGCTCCAGCATATAAATCTCCGGCCCTGACTTTAGCACTACCTTCTTGACTTTTAATCTTTACAGTTGACATAGGAAGCCGGCCTGAAAGAGAGAGAGAGAGCCCTTTATATACTCTACAATCTATACTTGTTTGTGCATTTACAAATGGAGCGTGTTTAAAATTTGCTATTAAAATTGAAGGGGCTAACTGTATAAATACCTTTTCTTTAAAATCATTTTCAACAACACCTGATACAGGCTCATCAGATTTAGGAGACACAAGTTTTTTTACCGCAGCATCAGCTTTAACAGATCCATGAGATATACTGGATGTTGCAACTTCTAAAAAACTGGCTCTTAAAAGTTCAACACTGCTCAATGCAATAAAAGTATCAGGGAATTGTTCATCTTCCGGTATTTTAACTTTTCTGATAACAATTTTTCCAGTAACCCTGTCAGTAATCCAGATTTCCACAAACCCCATTGCTTTATTTAAGAGTACTGCGGCTCCTGCACCAATTTTTCGCGCAGCAACATCAAGCTCTCTTCTTGGATCACCTTTAAGATCAACTTTTTGAATTTCAACTAAAAAACCTGCTGACTCAAGCTCGGCTTTAAGTCGCAAAACAAATCCCTGAGACGGATCATCACCACCAATAATTACCTTGACACCACCTCCCATATACCCGAAAGTATCAGGAGATAAAAAAAATAAAGTTAAAAAAAGCGTAAAAATAAATATATTCCGCTTCACAGATTTACACCCCGGCTTCGCATAATTATATGGAGTTCATGTACAAGTACAGGAAACTTTTCAGCCATGGTTCTAAGATCACTTCCTTTAATTCTTAAAGTACTTAAACCGTCAAGTCCTGCAACAGCCGAGGCATTGCGCCTTGCGGAATAACCCATTGCAACATTTTCACCAAAAAAATCACCGGGGTAAAGAGTGTGACTAATAGTATTGCCATCTCTTTTTCTTTTAACAATATCAACACTTCCCCCCGTTATCACATAAAAATCACTGGACTTTCCACCTTGAAGAAGAACTTTATCACCTTCTTGAAAGTCAATACTTTCAGCCATAAGTGAGAGTTGATGCCGTGCATGGGGATGAAGCTTTTTGAAAATCTCCACTCTCGAGATAAAAGCCCTTGAAATCCAGAGTCTTTCAAAACGCTCTTTTAAATCATTTGACTCAACAAATTCCATAAAGGTTTCACCGGAGAGAATAAAAAGAACGCACGCACTTACTGATCTGACAGTGGCATTACGTGAAGTCTCTTTAATTATTGACATCTCCCCAAAAAAATCACCGCTTTCTAAAACAGCCAAAGGTTTTGAAGATGTGTCATCGCTTTTAATACTCTCATCTTTATCAAGAATTTCTGCACTGCCTGATAATATAAAATAAAAATCATCTCCCGCAGATCCCTGCCTGACAATTTTCTCTCCGGGTTTAGTATAACGAATACTTCCCTTTGAAAAAATGATGTTAATCCATGTCAAATCTTCAATATCAAGAAGATTCATGGTCTTTAAAAGTTTTAAGACAAGGGACTGGGGAAGGGTTGAACCCTTAATATATGTTTTTGACCAGCCGGGATGGGCAACATTAAAAACTGATGTATCCACATTATCAGGATTGACATGATAAAACAGAATATCCATATCCCGGTATTGCTGTACCGCCTTTTTAAAATCTTCTGGATTTCCGTGAATAGGCTCCCCTCCCCCGTCAATGGTAACCAGAACCTCATCACCTTGAACAAGATTTTTCATGAAGTCGGCATGACCGCTGGTAATAGCCTCTGCTTTTTTCATTTTATCAAGAAGAGAAAAATTTGCCGTGTCACTTGAGTGAACAACAGTATAATCTTTCATATCGGCATCTTTAACTGTAACCCTGAAACCAATTGTGGGAATTGAATGAACAGTATAAAAGAACTCCCACCTTGCCCCGAACATATTTACAGGTTTACCTGGAATCACCTCTGTAAATTTTAGATACCCTCTTATTTTATCAATTGACTCCCCTAATACATTTGCAATTTTGATTAGCATTGATTCGTATATTTCACGAGTAGTAATTATATTAGCCACCTGCTCCGAAATAATCATATCCATAAGAGTGCAGTGATCGTCATGAACATGAGAAAGGATAATTCCGGTTATATCAGACTTGGGAACCCCCATCTGGCGCAGGTATTCGGATGTTCCAACAGGACCGTCAACCAGAAAACCGTTGCAGTTAATCCACATAAACATGCCTGTTGTCGGGCCATCTGCATCAAAACCCGAGTAGGTACCTAAAAGTCTAACTTTTAATATCTGGGGAATCTCAGGTTCATCATCAGGTTTTATATCAATTGGCTGCTGAAACCCTGAAAAATTAAGGTCCACCCTTTGTTTGCCTGTTGCATCAATAATATCAAACTGATTTGTTTCAGCATGTTTTACAAGACAGTCAGTTCCTTCAAAAATAAAAAGTTCCCCATCCTTGTAATCTTCAAAATATATAAACGAAGTAAGATCGTTAAGAGTAATTTTAGAATCACCCTTTTTAATGGCCATATAATCCATTATTTTCAAGAGTTTTTCAGTACGACTCTTTGAAACTTTCCATTTTTTAAACTGCTCTTTTGCAGGACCAAACAGAGTAACAATCAGACTCTCTTTAACTCTGTTGCACATTGTCTCATTGCCAATAATTCTAAATTTTCCCTTTTCAGGATCTTTATTATGAAACAGATGCCAGTAAAGTAAAAATTCGAGGGCAACCTGGGAAACGCCTTCTACAAAAGAGACATCCGGCAGAACAACAGTAGAAGGTACCTGAAGATTAAGCTTTATTATCTGTTTTAAAATATCTGAAGGGGCACCAAGAATGGCACTCTGCCCAAAATGCTCAAGATGCACGCATCCCGGGATAATATTAGTAAGTTTCATGAGTCCTCCTGTTATACCCTACTAACCGAATTTCGAAATAAAAAAGGTCTCACATCAGGCATCTACAAGAAAAACTTTCGAAGCCTGAGCAATAATAATTGTACTTATACAATCATGTTAGCAGTTTGACACATATATTAAATATAATCAAACAGTAATTAAAATAACAAATCCGAGCATTTTAAGGCAATAATTGAAAATATTTGTTTTTATGTCTGAGCGTGGAAATAAACAGAATACCTAATCTGATGGAGGATATTGAATTTTTTAAATTTTTGATTAATTTTGCTTAAATTAAATCTTGTTTTACAAACTATACTACAAAAATAAATACTGATTCAAGGCAAGACTTTTTTCACAGTGTAACTTTTTTACAACACATTTTTTATTCAAAAAATAAAACTCTTATAAAAACATTAAGGAAATCACTTTTTGTTAAATGGCTTGATATTTGCTTGCATTTTTCATGAGGGGTAATTTATGAAAAAAACTATAAAAACAAATTTTACAATAATGATTTTACTGTCACTTTTTCAATATGTATGTGGAGAACATGGAGATGCCATTGCAGCATTGACAATGGCCGGCACTCTTCAGCTCATTCAAGAAGTAAGGACAGATCACTCAAAGCAGAGGGCGGCATGTAATGAGTTTTGCAGAGATGGGGAATTTCCATGCGGTGACTTCTGTGTTTCAAACGGCAGTTTATGTTACAGACCTCCGGGCAGTGCATGCCAGTACAGTAAAAGCCCCGCACCTAAAACAGATGAAGCCCCTCCTGCAGGCACAATAACAGCTCCAGGCAGCCCCTATTTTATTATTACCCCATAAATTAGAATTTACACAAAATATGTTGCAGTTAATAATAATTTTAAATTACCAATGAATAGAATATCGACAAGAGGCGGGGCAGTTATCATTATTAGTCATATTACCGTCATCACACAATTCATACTCCTCCTGAACTATACCGTCTCCGCAGTATTCACCAAGAACACAACCAGGGGCACACTCACCGTAGCCTCCGTCGTTTACTCCGTCATCGCACTGTTCTCCCGGATCAACCACACCATCACCGCAATTTAAAAGTTCAAATTCACTTGATGAGTCAGTTGAATAGACGGAATCACTATCTATTACAGTATCCGTGTTTGTATCTGTTTCAGTGTCTGTATCTGTCTCAGTATCTACCCCGGTGTCACCACCATAAATCTCATCAGTATGATAACAACCAACAGTAAACAAAATTATACTTGTTACAAATAATATTTTTTTCATTTAAACACTCCTCTATCACACTATTTTCGATATTATTATAAACTAACATCTATACGGGTCATTGTAAACATGGCTGCCCTTTACAATATCATGTAGATGATTAAACTTACCCGAACCTCAAACCATATGGTGTAAAAATATGTTAAAGGTGCATTTTTTTAACTTCTAAAATTCATGTATTAAAGTAACAAGAATCGGTGTACAATTTTCAAACTTCGAGCAGTAATTGGGATTAAATGTCAACTATTGAGTACAACAGGTGATCTCAAT
>JAFGVO010000136.1 GCA_016937935.1 Deltaproteobacteria bacterium
ATATCCACTATCCATTTGTTTTTAAGTTGTATTTAGGATTAATGCGTAGAAAGTAAGGTTTTTATGGAAAGATTGTTAAATTTCACACCTGTTCTGCTAAAAATCGAAATTGGCCTCAAAAATGCTACATGCAATGCCGAGGGGTGAGTATTATGAAAAAAATAACTGATGATATTGTTAAAGAAATTGCGCTTAATGTTGTTTCCTCTTTGGATATTTCAAAAAGATTGTCAAACATTCAAAGTATTTTGTTGTCCCGTATGCCTGTTGATGAAATGATCTTCTTCTGGCTGGATCATGCAAATGATACTTTTCAGATGCTTATTCGCATAAATAAAGAAGGGGACGTGGATCAAAGTAATCTGCAGACCTTTTTGCTTGAAAATTTCGAGACCGGTATTCTGCGGGAACGTGTGCCCGGCAAGTCCCGGAATCTTTGGGTTTACACACGCGATGATCTTGAAAACAAACTCAAGATTCCTGATTTTAAAAAATATGCCGATGAATCCGACATTCCCTTGGATGCAGACCTGCTGATGCTTTTTGATCGGGAGTTGCAGACTGGTCTGGTTCTGGTTTCTCCAGAGAGCACCGCATTTACCCAAAAACATTTCAACCTGTTTGAACAACTTATGATGCCTCTGCAGATGGTAATGGCCAATGCTTTGCGATTAAAAAAAATAACGTACATGCGTGATGCCCTTGCCGATGAAAATAAACTTTTTCGGGAAGCCACCGTCCGATTAACAGGAGAAACTGATATCTCCAAAGGGTTTCGTAAAACCATTGAGTTTCTGAGCATTCATGAAGGTGTTGAGCAGATTGCACTTTTCTCGATGGATGAAGGTGCTGCAGAGCAGAAAGTGTTGCTGCGAGTCCATGCTGATGGAACTATGGAAGAATCTGTAGAGCTGGTGAGAATCGGCGATCAGTTTTCCTCAGGGGATAAAACAGCGCGTCATAAATTACTGGAACATCTTCCCGATGTATTTATTGCAGAATTTCCTGGGAATGATTTTCAAAATGGCATCAGCATTCATGATTTAAAAGAACAGCTGCACAGCTGGCGGATTGTTCCCGGGTCAACGATGATTGTTCTTGGGGTTAAAGCCATTCAGGCGGGACTGCTTTTTGTTTTCACCCCCGGAAATTCTGCCGCTAAATGTAAACATGTGATTCAGACATTGAAAGAGCCATTTATAATTTCATTACAGAATGCTATTCGTTTTTTTGAACAGGAAGAACTTAGAACCCGATTAGCCGAAGAAAATCATGAACTGTTAATAGATATTCAGCGTGAGGTTGGAGATCGGGTTATTGGAATGCATAATGGCTTGAAGCATGTGATGACCCTTGCCACACAAGTTGCAAAAAAGCCAAGTCCTGTTCTGCTGATGGGGGAAACCGGAACCGGAAAAGAGGTTATTGCTACTGCAATTCACAGAATTTCTGACCGAAATGACGGACCATTTATAAGTCTCAACTGTGGAGCCATCCCGGAAACTTTGGTTGACAGCGAGCTGTTTGGTCACGAGAAAGGTGCATTTACAGGAGCAAATGAACGCAAACGGGGACGATTTGAACGTGCGGATGGAGGTACTCTCTTTCTTGATGAAGTCGGAGAATTGCCCGCTTCTGCTCAGGTGAAGCTGCTTCGAGTGCTTCAGGAAAAAGAGTTTGAGCGTGTGGGGGGCAGTCATCCTATCAGAGCAAATGTGAGGCTCATAGCTGCTACCAATCGCAATCTGCCGGACATGATCCGCAAAGGATTATTCAGAGAAGATTTATGGTTCCGACTGAATGTCTTCCCCATTGAGATACCTCCCCTTCGTCAGCGGCGGGAGGATATTATTCCTCTTGCATACTTTTTTATCGAAACTAAAATTCGGCAGCTGAATATTCCATTTCAACCCCCATTGCCCGCAGAAGAATTAAACAAACTGGCCCTGTATGACTGGCCAGGCAATGTGCGGGAATTGCAAAATACTATCGAAAGGGCACTCATTCTCTGTCGGGGAGAACCTCTGCATTTTACGCTTTTAAATAACGAACCTGGCAAAATCGGTTCTTACACTCCGCCGTCCCTGTCAAAACCTGTGACGGATACAGGATTTCCTTCCCTTGAGGAGGCCACACGAACATATTTAATTGAATTGCTGAACCGTACTAATGGAAAAATTGCAGGTGCAGGAGGAGCTGCGGAAGTTTCAGGATTAAATTCAAGCACATTGAGATCTAAATTAAAAAAACTGGGTATTCGAAAAATAGAAACCCACGTATAAACCTGCACTGACAGGTGCAGCATTATCCATGTCTCTAATTATTCAGAGTCACAGATAGTCCCATGATGTAAACCAATTAATTTGCAAGAGTATCAAAATATCAGTAAGTTGTCATTTATGAATTACAATAACGTGAAACATCAGTTAATCAAAACAGATGTAAAATGGTTTGTCTTTTTTATATTTGTTGCTTATCTCTTTTTGATTCCAGTTTCATCTTATGCCGGTGAGTTACTTTTTTCTCCGGCAATGGCTACTACTCCACCCAAAGGGGTGTGGGCTGTAGAAGCTGATTTGGGAATAGGTCAGATTTGGAGTAAGTATACCCGAGAGGACGGCAGCACAAAACGTTACTCTGATTTCGATTTTGATTTTATAAGTGTTCTTCTTCCATCTTTGCAGGTTGGTATTTCGGACCGTTTGCATCTGGGTATTCTTAATCCGGGAATAGCCTATCGATTTGGTGAAAGGGGAGCGTCCGAGTGGGTTCCTTTTTTAGATCTTGGTATGGGAATGGGATACTCCACGTTAAGAGGTTTTATCCTGCAGTTTTCTCCAAGGGTCGGGTTGACCGCTCGTCACTGGATTAGTGAAAATGCTGCAATTACCTGGACGTTGTACGGTGTTAGTTTTATTGGTTACAACAGTGGAGGCAAATGTAACGAGTTCACGGATCCCGCTTATTGTGAAGAACAGAGTTCAATTTTTGAGCATGGAGGTTTTGGCCTTGATGCAGGCGCTTTGTTTTATTTCAACAAAAGATTTTCTTTTGCTCCGGGCGTTGGAATTGGGTTTGGCTGGAATCACGAAGAAGTTCAAATTTCTAATCCAACTGTTTATCTCCTTGGCGCAAGCGCAAACGGTTTATGGGATACTCCCCTGATAAGATTTCATTTTAATAAGTATGCAGCTCTGGGGCTCAATGCCGGTGCATTTTTAAACACCAATATTTTCACCTTTGGCTGGGACGTAGGGGTAAATATTCTGGTAACCTGGTAAAGGTTAGTTGAAACAAAAAATGTTATTAGTGAAGTGTCTAGTCAATGCCGACTACGCTCACATCATCTGATGAGCAGGCAATTTGTACGTCGATTGAGTTTACTGTTTCTTTTTCAAGTGTGGCGCAGGCTTTGTCACAAAACTGAATTGCTGTGCGACTATCGTCTATCCAGCTCCAGCCTGTGTTTTGTGCGCAGTCGTCGTCTCTTGGTACCGGTGTTCCATCAAACAAAACATTGACAAGATCAAGGTTTACATCTTCTGCATCAAAGGTTCCAATTTCAAACTTGCAGCTGACAACAACAGTCTGTGCAATGTCCTTAAGTGCAGTTGACAGAGCATCTCCATCTCCGGCTGGGATATATTTGTCCCATGCAGTTCCTCCTGCAGCGGCAATTGCATCTAACTGGTCAGGATCCGCACCGTCGCCAAAACCGATTACTATGGTTTTAATTCCATAATCTGTCAGAAGCTGAGTTGTTACCGCCTCAAGATCTGCTGAAGTTGATGCGTATCCGTTTTGCTCAAAAACTCCCTCTGCTCCGCAGGTGTCCATACCGTCAGATATTATGACCAGATAGCTTTCCCCTTTTCCATCAAGAAATATTGGAGCGTAGTCACTGTTCAGATAACTGGACATGTTTAAATAAAGAGGTGTTGCATTTTCTGGACCGGTCTGTTCCAGGGTTCCAAGAATAGTATCAGCGTTACCAACTGCCACATCTTCAACCACATTACTGTTTATTCCGCACATTTCATTTCCTGCGGCGGGCAGGAGATCAAGCCCAAAAGCGATATCGTTGTCAAACTCAGTAACCATACCCTCAATGGCAGCCATGGCCAGATTCCACTTGTCAGATTTTTCCATAGATTTGGATTTATCTTCAAGCAGCATCACTCTTGTTGCAATCCTTGTCATATCAGTAGTTGCAGTGGCGCATACCTGAAAATCGCTTCCATTGCCTCCAGTACTGTCAGAGCTGCTGTCCCCTGTACCGTTTCCATTTCCATCACCATTGTTTGTGTCTGTATCCCCGGTTCCACTTCCAGTGTCACTGGTCAGGTCGTCACTGCATCCACCCCATGCAAGGGTAAAAAGAGATATTAAAGTTAGAATCCATAGTTTACGTTTCATAAAACCTCCTCTAGACGCCTCTTTATTGAGGGTAGTCTGCTCACACTCTGCATTTTCAGGTTGGATTTATGCAGAATTTGAGTATCAGTAAAATAAGGTTTTTTTTACAGCTTTTAGAGAAGGAAGATATTTTACTGAAATATTGTTCATAGAGTAAATATTTTACTCTTATAAATTTTTATTTGCAAAAGAAATATTAAAGTCGGTTTTAAGAGTGATTTTTTAAAATGGTAAATTCCTTTCTTGCAAACATCTTTATGTTATGGTTTTTTGTTGCTGGTTTAAAGGTCAATAAAATAATAACTTCTGACCCTTTGGAATTTATAATGAAAGGTTTTAATTTTTTATGTCAAAAAGTTGCTATGATATACTTGCAGAGCGGGGTTTTGTTAAACAGTGCACTGACGAAAAAGCTGTAAAAGATAATTTTGAAAACGAAAAGATTACAGCTTATATTGGTTTTGATCCTACTGCCAGCAGTCTTCATGTTGGATCTCTTGTCCCTATTATGGGGCTTATGCATCTTCAAAAAGCGGGCCATACTGCAATTGCAGTTGTTGGAGGAGGTACCGGACTTATAGGTGATCCCTCCGGTAAAACAGAGTCGCGCCAATTATTGACCAGAGAGAAATTAAGAGATAATTTTAATGGCGTAAAGGCTCAACTCGGTCGATTTCTGGATTTTGAAAATGGTAAAGCCATTGCGATTGATAACTCTGAATGGCTTGAGTCTTTAAATTACGTTGACTTTTTAAGAGAGATAGGACGTTATTTTTCTGTTAACAGAATGTTATCATTTGAAGCCTACAAGCAGCGACTCGAAAAAGGGCTCAGTTTTCTCGAATTTAATTATCAATTATGTCAGGCATATGATTTTTTAGTACTTAATCAAAAATATGGCTGTACCCTCCAGATGGGAGGCGATGATCAGTGGGGAAATATTGTAGCAGGTGTTGATCTTGTAAGACGAGTTGAACATAAAGAGGTTTTCGGACTTACATTTCCACTTCTTACAACCGCATCTGGAGCCAAGATGGGCAAAACTGCAAGTGGTGCTGTATGGCTTGATAAAGAGATGTTGTCCCCATATGATTACTACCAATACTGGGTAAATGTTGATGATAGAGATGTTGAAAGATTTTTAAAACTGTTTACATTCCTATCGATTGAAGAGATTGAAAAACTTTCATCCCTTGAAGGTGCTGATATTAGAGATGCTAAAAAAGTACTCGCATTCGAAGCCACAAAAGTTTGCCATGGCGAAAAAGAGGCTGAAAAAGCAAAAGAGGGTGCTTTGGCTGCTTTTGAAGGAAAAGGCTCAATTGAGAGTATGCCCAAATTTGAAATTGAAAAAACTACAGTTGAATCCGAAATAAAAGCTGTAGAACTTTTTGTTTTGGCAGGATTGTGCAAATCTAACGGTGAAGCAGCAAAATTGTTTAAAAGCGGAGCAGGTTGGGTGGGAGATAGACAAGTTAATGACCATAAAGATATTATTAATATACATGACTTTAATGCGGAAGAAGTTATAATTCGTCTTGGAAAAAAACGTAAAATGCGGATTGTGCTCATATAGGCAGTTAAAAAATGTATTTTTTTGCTTTTTAAAACCCCGAAATTTAAGGGTTTTTATTTTTTTTGTTAAAATATTAAAAAATTGTATTTACTGCTTGACATATTTATATCTCGCAACTATACATACCGCTCGTTTATTGACAGGTTTGCATTATTGCCGGCCATAAACGAATTTATCCTTTAATCAGGTATAAATGTTCATTGAAATTTTTGTTAAATTTTATTATTAAAATTTAATTCTGCTGGCATAGCTCAATAGGTAGAGCACCTGATTTGTAATCAGGCGGTTGCGGGTTCAAGTCCCATTGCCAGCTCATGGCGGGATACCCGAGTGGCCAAAGGGAGCAGACTGTAAATCTGCCGGGCTACGCCCTACGAAGGTTCGAATCCTCCTCCCGCCAATTGTGCTGTTTTACAGCATTTGCGGGAATAGCTCAATTGGTAGAGCATTAGCCTTCCAAGCTAAGGGTCGCGGGTTCGAGTCCCGTTTCCCGCTCAATATATGGGTTTTTGATGGTCAAAGGCCCACGTAGCTCAGCGGTAGAGCACCTCCTTGGTAAGGAGGAGGTCACCGGTTCAAGTCCGGTCGTGGGCTCTGCTTTTAAAGTATGCCGGGTAAATCATATAAGGGAGCTTTATTATGGCAAAACAAAAGTATTTAAGAACAAAACCACACGTAAATATTGGAACCATCGGTCATAT
>JAFGVO010000137.1 GCA_016937935.1 Deltaproteobacteria bacterium
GGAGGCCTTACTCTTTCGAGATTTATTGTTTCAAAAAAAGACAGAACAAGGCTTATCCGCCCTCTGTTTAATCTAATGGTTGCAAAAAAACTTCCGAGAAATCTCAAACCATCTAAAGAAGAGCTTGCAGCCGACAGAATAATCGGAAAGTTTATTCATCCGGCCAAACTTCTTCCAGCTGAAATACTGGCCAATCTATTAGTTGAGTTAAAAGATATTAAAAATATTTTCATCAATGATCAGACATTCAGTGTGAGCAGCGAACCTATCCTGCCAATAATTGAAGTTGAAAAAGGTGAAGCTGAAGGTGTACTTTTAAATCTCTATCCCAACCCTGATGTTGATGGAATTATCGCTCCGGGTGTTGCCCTGTGCGGTAAAACAGTCTACCCGGTAGGCCAGAGGGGAATATGCGGAGATTCGATGGAGAAGCTTCCGAGGAGCATCAGCTATGCCCATAAAGATATGGCGGAATTTGTCTGTGATGTTCTTCCACAGCTTGAAGAGGATAATTACGTTAACCTCAAAGTGGAAATACCTGAAACCACAAACTACCTTGACCCCGAAATTAAAATGAACATGTCACAGGCCGGTGGTGCCGTTACCGTGGAGCCTGAAATTACATATGGTGATCCACCACATGTTACAATTTCCAAAAATCGGATGGTTTATATTCGAGACGCAATCCCAATAAGAAAGATTGAAAAAGAGCGTAAGCTAGAAGGTCGCCTAAGAGATGACCTTAATCTGCGCAGCGGAAGAAAAGTAACGTTTACGGGCAAAGAAGCCGGGATGTTTGTTGAAAAGCTCCAGCGATGGACTGATATTTACAAGCACCCGGGATTGGTCGAGTCAGCCTCAACAAGAATGCTGTATCCGGACCTGAACATTCTTGATGAAATTTTTGAACTTTCATTTGTTCTTAAAGATAGAGAGACCGGTGAAATACTTGAAGGAACTGCAAAGGCCGAAGATGTCCTTGGTGCATGGCAGGAGGGTATTGGCGTAGCAACAATGAGCGACGGCAGCTTTGCCCAGATTCCTGAAAAATGGCTGAACCAGCACGGACATCTTATTCAGGATATTCTTGATGCAAGAAACGATGACAAAAAAGTTGCAACAGCCACACTGCCTGCACTTGCAAAACTCTGTGACGATCTGGATCTTGATATCCAGCCTTTTACTAAAAAAATCAGACCACTTATTGATGGTTTTGAATCTATTCCTGAAACGCCTCTGCCAGATGATATCAAAGCAACCCTAAGAGATTACCAGAAAAGAGGAGTTGACTGGCTGAACTTTTTAAAATCAATCTCCCTTGGCGGAATCCTTGCAGACGATATGGGGCTTGGTAAAACACTTCAGGCTCTTTGTATTGTAGAAGGTAAAACTCTCGTCATCTGCCCCACAAGTGTAATTCACAACTGGGCATCTGAGACTGAAAAGTTTAGACCGTCACTCAAAGTATGCCAGTTTCACGGTCCAAACAGAGAGCTTGATGAAGATGCTGACATAGTTATTACCAACTACGCCCTTCTTAGAATTGAGCGTTCACTTCTAACATCTAAAAAATGGGATATGGTCATAATGGATGAGGCTCAGAATATTAAGAATCCATCCAGTCAGGCAGCACGTGCGGCGTACAGTTTAAAAGCGGAATTTAAACTTGCACTAAGCGGAACTCCCGTAGAAAACCGCCTTGAGGATCTGTGGAGCATTTTTAATTTTGCAAACCCTGGACTTCTTGGAACATACAGAAATTTTCAGAAGAGACTTGCCTTCCCCATAAATTCGGGAAATCAGGAAGCTTCAGCAATTTTAAAGAAAAAAATAACCCCCTTTGTATTGAGACGTAAAAAATCAGAGGTGGAACTTGAACTGCCCCCAAGAACAGATCTTAGAATAGAGTGCGAATTAACAGAATCAGAGCGTGAAATTTACAGTGCAGTAAAAGCAACAGCAAGCTCTCAGGTATTGGACGCATTAAAACAGGGGGGCAGCGTTATGAATGCACTTGAACACCTCCTGCGATTACGTCAGGCATCATGTCACCCCTCACTTGTTCCGGGGCACTCAGCAGAAACATCATCTAAAACCGAAATGCTGTTAAAAGAGCTGCGGCTGACAATAGAAACGGTCATAAAGCACTTGTCTTTTCTCAATGGACAGGATTTCTGGATCTCATTCAACAGCATATTGAAAAATCAAATATTGGATTTCTTCGTCTTGACGGCAGTACCACAAACCGCCAGAAAGTAGTTACTAACTTTCAAAACGATACAGAGAAAAAAGTAATGCTCATTTCGTTAAAGGCCGGGGGAACAGGACTGAATCTCACAGCAGCCGACCACGTTTTTATTCTCGACCCATGGTGGAACCCTGCAACAGAAGATCAGGCAGCAGACAGAACACACAGAATTGGTCAGGAGAGACCGGTATTTGTGTACAGAATAGTTGCTGCAGATACCGTTGAGGACAAAATCTTAAAACTTCAGGAGAAAAAACGAGCAATGGCCGAAGCAGCTCTTGGAAGCGGTCAAAAAGCCCTCTCAATAACAAGAGAAGACCTCATCGAACTTCTTGAGTAACCAGTCTTGAACTACTTTGTTAACGACGTATCAGCGCAGGGTCTGCGTAGAGAATTACGATTGCAGCTATTGCATACTGGGCCTTTTGATTTTTGCTCAGATAAACATCAGGACACTGCTCATTCATTCCTGCACCAATTGCGTCAACCAAATTTCCTCTGTCCGGCTCCTTGTTAAGGGCTTTTGACAAAATCGAGAGATCATCTTCTGTTATTCCGGCCCCTGCAAGTGCTCTGTTTATATCAGGAACAAGTTCTGCTCTTGCATCTGCAATAAGTGTAACCCGGTTTTTATCCCGTAAAAGTTTATCAACATACTCCTTTTGCACAAGAGGTTCCTCTAAAATTGTCCCTTCGCAAATCATCCCGGCCATTGCTTTTGTTGTAAGCGCAAGGCGTTTCGAATCACTGTTGCATGAGCTGATAACAAGTGCCACAGCCGCAAAAATTAAAACTGTTTTTTTCATGTTCTGTTCTCCTCAATATTAGTAATCAAAATTCACACTCTTTATCTGCCATAAAGTTGCGCAGGGCTAAAAGTGCCTCCGGTGCAATTGTATGCCCCTTGTCAAATAAAATAAATTCCACCTGATGACCCCCTTTTTCAAGAGCGGCTACAAGTGTTTTTGAAACATTAACACTTACCATGGGATCAGCTTTAGCATGACTGACAAATGCTTTTAACGGTGCGTGGGAAGCAAGCAGATCAAGATCTAGTTTCATGCCGCCACCTGATAAAAACAGAAGACCGCCTATTTCAGCTGCAGCCTCTTCGTTTAAAATAACATCAAGTGCTACTGCCCCTCCCTGAGAAAAACCTCCAAGATAAATATTATGTGGAGAGACTCCATCTGAGACAACATCATTAATAATATCAACAACAATTTTTCTGGCCTCTTTACGATACTCTACCATTTTAACTTCAACAGCCTCTTTTGATTCAGCCTGAAAAGTCGGTATCCAGGAATAACCTCCCATAACCGAGTGGGGAGCCTGCGGAAGAATAAACCTTGTATCAGGAGCAGCTTGAGTTACGCTCCGGGCAACCGAAACCAGATCATTTTTATCAGCGCCATATCCATGTAAAAGAATAACAACCTTACAGGCCCTGGCATCCCCTACAACAACCGGAGGATTACTTAAAAACCAAAACAATAAAATTGCACCTGCCACCACTACAAGTGCTACTTTTACAACAGCCCTGTTAACATCAAACCACTCTCGTGCAGATTCAGGAATCATCTCAATAAATTTTGAAAACATTTTTAAAACACCTTTTTTAAATGTAAATCCAAAAATTTAATAACCTATTAACTGCAAACTTTCAATTTAATAACTTTTCATCAGAACATGGAACCAAAACCAATGGAACCAAAACCAGTTGACTTCGTATGCATGGATTGTTATATTTATGCATATGGAGGCAATAAAATGAGAACAACTCTAGATTTACCCGAGGAGCTCCTCGCAGAAGCAATGCGAACATCTCACATAGAAACAAAAACAAAAGTCATAATAACCGCACTTGAAGATTTAATCAGGAAAAAATCAATAAGCGGAATTAAAAAATTTAAAGGTAAAATTGACCTTGATATTGATATGAACACCACCAGAGGCCGGGAATGCAGATTCTAGTAGATTCATCAGTATGGATTGACTACTTTAGAGAGGGCGTTAAATCAGACAAGCTTGATATTTTCATAGATGAAAATGTTGTTGTAACCAACAGTTTAATCCTTGCAGAAC
>JAFGVO010000138.1 GCA_016937935.1 Deltaproteobacteria bacterium
ATTATGAAAAGGAAATTTATTTGAGTTTAAATGTACAGGAGATTGAGTCCGTATGCCTGAGTCTGGATAACGACTTAAAGGGCGGCGTTGTAAGAAAAGTCATTTCAACTACAGATGACAGAGCTGTATGTATTATCATAAGAACTCCTTCTACAAATCATTATTTGAATATCACTCTTAAAAGGTCATTTTGCAGAATTGGCCGAATGGAGAATAAACCAGTATCGGCAAAAGAACCGTCAGCCTTTGTGATGCTTTTAAGAAAAAATATTACCGGGGCAACTGTTCAATCTGTTGCAGCCTTAAATAATGACAGAGTTGTTAAAATAATTTTTGCCCACAGGGACAAAAAAAAAATTCTCATAGGGGAGCTGACTGATAAAAGTTCAAATCTTTTTTTAACTGATGAGAAGATGATTATTGCAGAATCTTTTTTTGAAAACAGATCATCTAAAAGAGAACTTGCTGCAGGTAAAAAATATGTGCTCCCATTTTCCAATCCGGCAGAAGCAGCTTTAAAACAGTCGGTTTCGGTTTTATCCCCTGATACTGATACTGATGCAGCAATTGAAAGTACTGATAAATTATTTGAAAAAGAGTATGAAAAAAGAGAGCAGATAGAGTTTAAAAAACAGCAAAAAGAGATCTCTTTAAAAGTTTTAAAATCAAAACAGCAAAAAAAAATCAAGCTGCTCAAAAACCTCAATAAAGATCTGCAAAAGGCAGATGCTGCGGTTAAAGAGCGAAACAGTGCTTATGTTCTTCAGGCAAATCTTGGACAGATAAAAAAAGGGACACAAATTTTTACTGCAAAAGATTTTGAAAATAATGAGGTGGAAATAAGGCTGAATCCCGCTCTCACAGCCGTCGAAAATATGCAGCTTATGTTTAAGAAGGCTCATAAATATGAAAAGGCTGAAGAGTTTATTACAGGCAGAATTATTAATGTTGAAGAGGAACTTGAACAGATTGAAAAACTGATAGCTGAAATTGAGAGCTTAACTGATGAAAATGCAGATGATATTTTTGAAGAGGTCAGAACAAAATACTCCATAATAATCAATCCCAATAATAAAAAAAAGAGTGAACCTGAGATTAGGATTCCCTACAAAGTGTTTGAAATTTTTAATGGACATACAGCAAGGGTAGGTAGAAGCTCCAAAGATAATGATGAGTTAACTCTTCATCATACTGCTCCTTCTGATTTGTGGCTCCATGCAAAAGGGGTTGCCGGAAGTCATGTTACAGTACCACTAAAAAGAGGAGAAGAGCCGTCACAGGATCTCCTTATTGATGCCGCTCATCTTGCGGTCTATTATTCCAAAGCCAGAAATCAGACTTTTCAGGAGGTTTCCTACACCTTTAAAAGGTATGTTCAAAAGCCCAAAGGGGCGCCACGAGGGATGGTCAGGCTGATTAAAGAAAAAATAATTACACTGAGAATTGATCAGCAAAAACTCAATCAGATTCTTAATAAAATTTTACTGTAAATATATTTGCATGTTGTTAATTATGGCTTAATTTGATATTAGACATTAATTACAGATTTTAAAAGTTAAGGAGTATTGCTTTGGCTCACATATTGATAGTAGATGATCAGAAAAACATGCGGACTACACTGTCGATTATGCTTCGAGGTGCAGGTCATGATATTTCTGAAGCGAAAGACGGTCAGGATGCCTTTGATGCTATTGATGACGAAAGCTATGATCTGGTGCTCACCGATCTGCGGATGGGAAAAGTTGACGGTATTGATGTTCTGAGACATGTAAGAGAGGTTTCTCCGTTAACAGAAGTCATAGTTATGACCGCATATGGTACAATTGAAACTGCTGTTGAAGCAATGAGACTTGGAGCCTGGGACTATATTCAGAAACCTTTTTCTGAGGATGAACTTTTTATCAAAGTTGACAAAGCACTTGAGCGCCGGTGGCTGTCGGGGGAGTTTTCTCTTCTTACTCAGGAGTTTAAAGACAGGTACAGATTCCAGAATATCATTGGACGATCAAGACCCATCAGGGATATTCTGGCGCGAATAATAAAGATTGCCCCCACTGATACTACTGTTCTTATTACCGGGGACAGCGGGACAGGAAAAGAGCTTATTGCAAAGGCCATTCACGCAAATTCAAAACGTTCGGAGCGGCCTTTTGTTCCCGTAAACTGTGCAGCAATCAGCGAAACACTTTTAGAAAGTGAACTTTTTGGTCATGCCAAAGGTTCATTTACCGGCGCAGTGAATACCCGTAAAGGTCTTTTTGAAGAGGCAAACGGCGGCACATTCTTTTTTGATGAAATTGGTGAGACAACTCCATCCCTTCAGGCAAAGCTGCTAAGGGCGGTTCAGGAAAAAGAGATCAGGCGCATTGGTGATAACAAGTCTATTCCCGTTGATGTTAGAATAGTGGCTGCAACTAATCAGGACCTTCAGCTGGCTATTGCGGAAAAACGGTTTAGGGAGGATCTCTATTACCGGTTGAATGTTGTAAGATTTAATATGCCTCCCATAAAAGAGAGACCTGAGGATATTCCCATGCTGGTAGAGCACTTTATGAAGAAGTTCTCTAAACAGATGGGAAGAACTGTACGGCTCAATTCAAATGTTATGGAAAAACTTGCCACATATGATTTTCCCGGAAATGTGAGAGAGATTGAAAATATGGTTGAACAGGGTATTGCTCTGACTCTTGACGGTGAGGAGATTCAGCTTGATGATCTGCTTCCTGATCACACAAGAGGCGATATTCCCAAATACCTCGATGATATTGTTGCTGTTGCCGAACGTCAGGCTATCAGATCCGCACTTATTCATGCAGAAAGCACAGATAGTGCCGCTGAACATCTCGGGTTGTCACCTACAACATTGTGGCGCAAGATGAAAAAACTTAAAATTGAAAATCCCCACGGACGACACTAAGCTTTTATTCCTTAACAGATGACCGATAATACAAGATACAGCATAGGCCGTTTTAACTTTGGAAAGGGTGCATCTTTAGCACCTATGGCTGGTGTAACAAATCCTCCTTTTCGTCAGCTGTGCAGCGAATTGGGAGCTTTGTACAGTGTAACCGAGTTAATCTCTTGTCATGCAATAATTTATTTTGAGACAAAACCTAAAAACAGAACGAAAAAAAGGGGTGAAAAAACCCTTGCTCTTATGGACCATTACAAGGGAGAGTCTCCACATGTGGTTCAGATCTATGGCAGGGAGCCCGATTTGATGGCTGAGGCTGCAAAGATTGTTGAGCGTGAAGGGGCTGATATTATTGATCTCAACTTTGGCTGTCCTGCAAGAAAAGTAATTAAAAATGGAAATGGGTCAGGTGTTGCTTTGATGCTTGATCCTCCTCTTCTTGAAGAGATTACCAGGAGTGTTGTAAATGCGGTTGAAATTCCTGTAACTGCCAAAACACGACTTGGATACTCAAAGGATGCAAAAAATGGTGTGGAAATTGCTCAAAGGCTTGAGGCAAGTGGAGTTGAGCTTATTACAATTCACGCACGAACAAGAGAACAGGGGCACGGCGGAGATACTGATTTTGAAACTCTTAAAAATATTGTTGATGCTGTAAAAATTCCAGTAATAGGCAACGGTGGAATAAAATCATATGAAGATGCAGAAAATATGATTGAGCAGACAGGTTGCAGAGGTGTTGCAATTGGTCAGGGTGCAAAGGGGAATCCATGGATTTTTAGAGAGGTTGCAGGGGGAATGGGACGACCTGATATTAGAGATCGGGTAAAAACATGCAGGCGGCATCTCCAGTTTTTTTCTGACTGGTCAGGGGAAGAGCTTGCTGTTCTGGAAATGAGAAAGCATGCAGCCTGGTATTTAAAAGGGTTTGACGGTGCTGCAGCATTTAGAAATCGACTGGGTGAGGCCACGAGCCTTGAAAGATTTAACAACCTTCTTGATGAGGTTGATCTTATTCTTGATAAGCTTAATGTTTAATTTTCATCATTAGAGTCCAGTTTTTTCTTAAATTATTAGCCTTTTTGTAAATTTTTCTGTTAATCTGATTTTGATGTACAGATTTATAGCATTTTTAATATCTCTTCTAGCCGGACTCTTTTCAGGTTATTATGTCTATATTAATTTAAACGAAATACTGGATAAATGGCTCTATACAATAGGATTCTCTGTTAGTGTATCTATTATAGTTACACTGATATTATATTTCCCCCTTTTAAGACATATTGGCGATATGGTTGAAGAACGATTTTCTACAATCGGGGTAAGTATGACAAGCAGAAAAACCGGTGTCAATTTAAACGAAATTCCAAAAGCTTCACGTGCAAGAAGGCATACAACAACATCTAATAAAATTCTTTGCGGAATGTGCGGCGGTCCCGGCGGCCCTATCTGTGAAAATTGCCGCGAAAAGATGACCAGATAAATTACCAGAAAAATTACCAGAAAAATTACCAGAAAAATTACCAGAAAAATTACAAGATAAGAAGTCTAACCTTTTGAGCTCTCTTTTTTAAAGGCATATTCGGGAATAAGATGTCCTTTTGATCCCTTTGTCTTAACGTATCTTTCGTTGTGACAGCTGATACCCTTTATGTGGGTTTCCATTTTTAGAACTTTTTGACCATATTGCTCAATCTGCTTTTTCTTGATTGGGTTATTGCTCATCAGTCGAACGGGTTTATTGGCGGTGAGATATTTTAAAACTATTGCAGCATCACGAAAGTCCCTTGAATCTTCTGGGAGGCCCAGTGAGAGATTTGCTTCGTAGGTATCCTGTCCCTGATCCTGTAAAATGTATGTCATGGCTTTTGCAAAAAGACCTATGCCTCTTCCCTCGTGGCCTGACATGTAGACTACTGCACCGCCATCTGCTCCAATCCGTTCAAATGCCAGCTCAAGCTGAGGTCCGCACTCACAGCGCATGGAGCCAAATACATCTCCGGTCATGCAGCAAGAGTGAATTCTGACAAGAGGGTTATCAAGTTCTGCAAAATTTTGAGTGGACAGAATTGAATTTACACTCATTCTCTCCTGGATAAGCTGTCTGAACATCTCCTGCTCACCCGATTTTACTTTAGATGCGGTCTCAAGAACCTGATTGAGTTCAACCCTTTTGACAAATGCATACCAGTTAAATACAATTTCGTGGCCTTTAACCATTCGAGGCATTGGAATTGGTCCAAGGAGTGATATTACAGTTTCTGTCTCTGAATTAAAGTCAACTTTATTTCCCTCAATATCGAGATAAATCAGTTTT
This sequence comes from Deltaproteobacteria bacterium, assembly GCA_016937935.1. GTDB lineage: Bacteria > Myxococcota_A > Polyangia > JAAYKL01 > JAAYKL01 > JAFGVO01. The sequence continues at coordinate 5,232 of JAFGVO010000138.1, forward strand.
CCTGAACTCTCCATTTGTCTTCTGATTTTTTGATCTACGTAGCTGAACAATGAAACCTCCATTCCCTTTTGGCAAGGGTGTTAACCTCATACACCAAAACAGTACAAAAATGGAATAGAGTAATAACATTGAAGTAAATTTTTATGGATATTTTGCCAAATAACGGCATACTCTCAGTACTATGAGAAAAATTTTCGGATTAGGAGAAATTGTTTACGATATTATTTTAAAAAATTTCAGGCCGCTTTCTGCCCGCCCCGGGGGAAGCGTATTAAATGCTCTGGTCTCACTTGGACGAAAAGGTAAAGATGTTTTCATGGTTGGTGAAATAGGTAATGATATTACAGGAAGGGCAATTCTTGAGTTTTTAAATGAAAACAGAGTTGGCCATGAGCATATTGTAAAAACTGCTACCAAATCAAATATTGCCCTGGCTTTTTTAGATGATAAAAATGATGCGTCATATGAATTTTACAAATCTGACAGCGTTGAACCTTTTAATTTTTCTGTTCCGTTGTTTTCAAAAAGTGATATCCTGCTGTTTGGTTCATCTTTAAGTGTCAGCAGCGAAGCAAGGCCTATTGTTTCTAAGATATTGACCAGGGCAAAAGATGCCGGAACACTTATTTATTACGACCCTAATTTTAGAAGTGAACATAGTAAAAGTAAAAAACTGGTTGATATTGTAGAAGAGAACCTTTTAATGGCAGATATTACCAGGGGAAGCTTTGAAGATTTTTTTAATATTTTTAATCTTACAGATCCTGATAAGATATTTGAAAAAGTAGCCCCCCTTTGCAGTAATTTAATCTTAACAGATTCTTCAAAGGCCGTTTTTGCATTTGTAAATGGTCACAGAATCAGGATTGATGTTCCCCAAATTAATACGTTAAGTACTGTTGGTGCAGGGGACAGTTTTAATGCGGGCGTAATTAATAAACTTGTTGAAGAGGAAGTTTTTGATTTGAAAGATCTGACACAGAATTTGATTACTTCTGCACTGGAAACGGGAGTGACCTTTTCTCAGGCTGTTTGTAAAACTCTCGATAATTATATTGGTATTTAAAGAGGCCGGTTACTTGAATCATATGGGTAGAGTAATGACAAATTTTGCTCCGTGGCCTTTACTTGTCTCAATGTGCATCTTTCCGTTGTGATTATCTGTAATTATAAAGTAGGAGACACTCAGACCCAGTCCTGTACCATTTCCCACATCTTTAGTTGTGTAAAATGGTTCAAAAATATGGCTGCTTATTGATTCATCCATTCCCGGTCCGTTATCTTCAATCTCTATTTTGACGGATTTGCTGTTCTTATCATGGGACAATCTAAGGATAAATTGAGGTGAGTATTTATCTTTATCAGCTACATCACTCATTGCCTCTGCACCATTTTTTAAAATATTAAAAAATACCTGCTGTAATTTTGAAGGCTGACAGTTTACCTTTGGCAGTTCATGGTCATATTCACGAATAATTTTTATCTGTTTAAAATCGTATTTTTTCTTGAGGTTATAGTCTGCACCAGCTAAAGATACTGTTCGGTCAAGGAGGTCAGAGAGGTCTTCGCTAATGGATTCATCACTGCTTTTTCTGGCAAATCCAAGCATGTTTGATACTATGCCCGCTGCTCTTTTTCCTGACTGGTCAATATTTTCTATCAGGTTAAGGATGTTGCGCTTTTCCATGAACGCTGAAATAACATCCATGGAAATTCCAAGTTCCTGTGCTGCTTTAATATTTGCCGGCATGTCATTTTTAGTCAGCCTGGAGTGTAAAACTGATGCTGATTGAACAATGCCTGCAAGTGGGTTGTTTATTTCGTGGGCAATACCTGCGGCCAGTCCTCCAACAGACATCATTTTTTCTGACTGTACAAGAACCTCCTGTGAACGTTTTCGTTCTGAAATATCACGAACAACAGCCAGTACTCGTCCCTCAGCTCCAATTGTTGAGAACCTTAGATTTACTTCTGCCCAGAAAAGTTCTCCTGTTAGTTTTTTAGCCTGCCATTCAAATACGTTAAATCCGACTTTTTTAGCAGTTTGAATTTTTTCAAATGCGGTATCTTCGGTATATTCTGGATTTTGAGAACTTAAAAATCCAATTGTGGTATCTAAAATATCTTCTCTTGTGCAGTTGTACATTTTTAAAGCTGCATTATTTACATCAAGTACTTTGCCTGTATTTGGCTCTTGAACAAAAATTGCGTCTTGTATTCCATTAAAAATTTCTCTGTAATTCTGCTCACTTCTTGCAATGGCCTCAAGGGTATTATTCATCGTGTCCGCAAGGAGACCTACTTCATCCATAGTTTCTCGTGGCATTCTAAGTGTAAAATCTTTTTCGGTTTTTATGCGGTTTGCAACATGTGCAAGTCGTGAAATTGGTGCAGTTACATATGACTGAAGCCATGTTGTAAAAAGAAGAGTGACAATAAATACAAGTGCAATTGTTATTAACAGAGTTGTCAGTACAATTTTGAAAGCTGTGGTTATCAGACTTAAATCTGAGTTAATATATACATATCCAATAGTCCTGTTGTCTGTAATTACTTTTTTAACAACAATGAGTTCATTTTTGTAATATTTGCTAACAGATTGAACGGGAAGATGTTTGGGTATTTTAACCTTTTTATCTTTTTTGTAGACAGCCAGGACTTTTCCTTTGTCCGTATAAATTGCTGCAAGCTGGATCGATTTTACCGCCTTTAATGCATCAAGAAGTTTTCCCGCATCATTTTGATCCATAAAGGTAAGGGCTGCGGCACTGTTTTCAGCAAGCATATCTGCATGAGATGTAATATTCTGCAATAGTACGTTATGAGATCTTTTCCATATTGCAACAAGCATAAGTGATGACGCAAGAATGATTGAAATTATGGTTACTGAAATAGAAACAGTAAACAGTTTGTTCCGCATAGACATTGCACCGAGAAACCGCCCTGTAATGCTTGTTGAACTGTTGTAATTGCTGTCGTCTCTTTTGCTTTGTGCCATTTTTAATTATCAATCACGATGTTTGCTATTCTCAGCATCTGAGATCTGAATTTTATTTTTGAAATCTCTGCATTGTCCATATTTACACTGAACTCTGTTTTTCCAAGGTTTGTATAGAGTCTGATCATTCCCCCTCTGTAGATGAAATTTTCTCTCTCGCCAATTGTAAGAATTGAACTGTTTTTAACTGCATTAATTGTGTGATCAATATCTGTAACGTTGTTCTGTTTGCTAAAAAATATGACCTGACATTTTTGAACTCTGTCAATAGGTGTTGATTTATCTATATTTTTTACTTTGAGAATTCTATTTTTAACAATTTTGCCGATAACCGGGTTAAATGCATCTTTAAAAGGATCCTGTCCGTAAATACAAATGGATAAATGTCTATTGTGGTGATCTGTTTCTGTCTTGGGGAAATCCGTAAAAAGGAGAAATTTGTAAATGAAGGCCGCCTTTAACTGGTAAGGGTCAAGCTGTGCAGCACCATCTATCGTCTGAAAAAATAGTATGGATATAAATAGAGTCAACACAAGGGATTTAAGTTTAGAGGTGTTCATTCTATTACCAGTCAACCCCCGCTGTGAGAATTATTGATCGTCCAGGACCGAATGCTCCACCGGCAAAATTTACAAGTTCACTTGCGGGATATCTGATGTCCGCATTTAAAAGATTTGTCCCGTGAAGGTTTAAAATAATACCGGATTTCTCATTTTTGTACCTGATATTGGCACCAAACGTAAACCACGCCGGCACATCATCGCCAATTCGCTGCCACACATCTTTTTGATCAGTCCAGTACCAGTCCGGGGACATTGTATCTACAAACTGTCCTCTAGCCATAAGGGTTATGATGTTTTTAGGCCAAGGCCTTATGGTGTAGACTGTTTTAAATCCGGCAATCCAGGAAGGAGAATCAGCTACGGGAATATCCGGGTTTTTATTATCTTTAGTATGCTGAAATGAGACATGACCTCCAATTGTGAAATCTTTTGCAGGCATAAATTCAATTTCAAGCTCAGTACCCTTTGTTATATTTTCTCCGGAGTTATCAAGGATTTTTTCATAAGCTCCGGTTTCGCTGTTAAGAGTCTGAACCCGTCTTGCAACGTTATCAGTCTGCTGTACATAACCGCTTAACTGACCTCTGAAATATTTTGTTGAGAGCCAGTAAACCAGCTCTCCGGATCTGATATGTTCGGTTTCAGTAATTGTCTTGTCTCTGTTATTTTCGATAGCAGTTTCATAAATAACTTTTAAAGAGTTGTGATTATTGATTTCCCAAACAGCTGATGCTCTTGGCACAAGATAAATGTCCGTTTTTTCGGCAAAATTTGTCTGCTCTGCAATGACATCATTTGGTGTAGCGAACTCTTTGTAACTCTCAGTAATATGGTATGGGGAAATCATACTTACCCGCGCTCCCCCGCTTAAGGTAAAATTGTTAAAGAAATTTTGTCTTAAAACTGTAAAAAGGTCGTTACGCCAAACCGGAGTACTTTCTGTATTTGAAACAAAGTCAGGGACATTAAACTTTATGTCATTTTGTGCATCTGTTATTGCCTGAAAGTTATATCCAAGAAGAATTGTGGAATCTTTCCATAGTGGTAATCCGACGCTTGTTTCAATTTCAAACCTGTTGGACGCCTGATGCTGATATCCATCTGCTTCTTCTGTGATCCAGTCAGGATGAAATGAGTAGGTCTCCCTGCTGTAGATGCCGTAAATTTTAAAATCAAGTTTTTTTCTGCTCAGTTTTGATTAACCCAGAGATAGGGACAGGGTGTTCAGATCAAGCCGGGTTCCATCATCAAATCCAGGAGCAAAGGCATAAAAACCGTATTCCATCTGACTGTAATTTAAGTCAGCCCATAAACCTTTGTAGTTTGTATATAGCTCCGTATTAAATCTGGTTTTCTGAAGCATTTTATCAAGAGATGTTTTAGCGTCCGGATCCAGATTGGCAACCTGTTCAGGACTCATTGACTCTCTAATATCTCTATCAATACCATCTGTATGGTAAATTTCTGTGTTTGCAACAAGATAAGCATCCTCTGAAAAACGGTGAGATATTCTGGCCATGCCTCTACCGCTTTTCTCATTTCCCGCTGCGGCTCTTACTATATTTGTATCATATTCAGGGTCATTGGTTATTATGTTTACAGAACCTAAAAAAGCGTTGTTTCCATAAATTACTGATTTAGGACCTTTAACAATCTCAATACGATCAATCGCCTCAACCGGAATATTAAAACGGGCTCTTTCAGGAACAGTAAGGCCTTTTATGCGGACGGGATGCCTGGGAATTCCGTTTAGGAGAAATTGTACACTGCCTCCAATAGAACCTCTCATTCCGATAAAAAGATCTTCGTAGGTATCCACCAGAAAAACTCCCGGCATATGCATAAAGAGCTCTTCTAAAGTAGTACAGCCGCACTCTTCAATCTGATTTCGTGTTATGACAGTAATAGAGTCTTCAACAGTTCCCTGTGATTGTTTCTCTTTTGAAGCAGATGTAACTTTAATTTCTGACAGTTCTTCAAGGGACATTGAAAACAGATTATCCCCCTCCATATCCTCCATAGAAACTGTCTGAGCGGCAGCAATCCCGGAAAAAAAGACTGAGAAAAATATTGAGAAGATTATTATACTGATAAAAAGTTTATGCTTTATGCTGAACATAAGAAAACCCTTATTTAGAAATTGACTTAATAATTTAACATCAATTAAATGCATGTGCAAAAAAATATTTTTATGTGTAGAGATTGTATCAAAGATAAACGAAGTGAGGTTTAAAAATGATAAACGAAGTTAAGATTTTGCATTTACGTTCAATGGCTGATTGTCAGATTCATGAAATTACTAAGGAGTGTGAGGATTTTGTTCGGGAGATTGGCGGGCAAAAAGGGGCTCTGACAGTTGCAGTTAAAGGTTCAACTGCATCAATATCTACTATTGAATACGAGCAGGGGTTGATATCTGATGTGCCTGAAATATTGGATAAACTTATTCCTAAAGGTTCTTATCACCATGATGAAACCTGGCATGACGGAAACGGGCACTCCCATCTCAGGTCTACATTTATCGGCACTTCTAAAACATTTCCCGTAATAGAACGCAAAATCTATCTTGGAACCTGGCAGCAGATTATTATGATAGATTTTGACAACAAACAGCGACAAAGAGAGATAGCCCTCCATTTTGTAGGTGAGTGATATAATTTGATTAAATATTGATAAAGTACAATTATTTTAATGGTTTAACAAGGGACGGAGGCTGGTTAAACCATTAATTGAATCATTTTTGTTAAATTATCAAAATACCTAGTTATTTCAGAATGTTAAATAAGGACGGAGGCCATATTTATAGAATGAGCTGTTTTTATTAAAATGGCTTGTCTATTTATGTTTTGTTGCGCCGGAAATTGAATCAAGCTGCTTTATTATGGAAGTATCTGTATTTACTTTTGAGCAGGATATTGAAAAAATTGAAATTGTTAAAAATGTTATTGATATTGCAACTTTGAAAAGTTTTTTTGTTTTCATTAAAAGATAATCGCCCTTCCTGCACCTTTTGTGCACTCATGAAAATATATACTCAATTTGGGGAGTTGTCATTTTTTTATTTTTTAATTCAAAAATCCAATTGTACGTTATATGTCCGGGGTGAGCATGACTGATAATATAAAAAAACTCATAAATCTGGCCATAAATAAAAGAGAATCTTTTTTTAATGGGCAAAATGAGACTGACGCATTTAGAATTATTAACAGTGAAGGGGATGGACTCCCCGGAATAACTGTTGATAAACTTGGCAGCCGTCTGCTTATTGAGGTTCATAAAGAAGAGGCATTGTACGATAATGTTTTAGATGAGTTAAAAAAAGTATTCCTACAAAATCCGATTTTTATAAAAAAGAGGTGGTCCCCCCAAAAAGAGGAGCGTACCGGATATCAGGCATGGGGAGATTTTACAGAATCCGGGTTTACTGTTGTTGAAAATGGCCTTCGTTTTAATATCAATATTTTAAATGACGAGCACATCGGACTTTTTTTGGATTCAAGAGCCGCAAGGAGATTTGTAAAAGAAAATTGTGCAGATAAAAGGGTTCTTAATCTGTTTTCCTACACATGCGGGTTTGGTGCGGTTGCGGCTTAGGGGGGAGCGCTGGATACAGTAAATATTGACAATAAAAACTCTGCAACACAAATTGGAAAAGATAATTACATCCTTAACAGACTCGCTTTTGACACTCGAACTTTTTATAAGCAGGATGCCATTGAATACTTAAAGAAGGCACAAAAGCAAAATGGCCGCTTTGATCTTATAATTCTTGATCCTCCTCCAAAATTCAAACGCAAAAAAGGCGGTCTTTTTTTAACTCATATTCATTATCCCGGACTGCTGGATTTATCATTTAAACTTATTTCTAAAGATGGAGGAATAATAGTTGCCGGATTGAACTCTCTTAAAAGCAGCCAGGCTGATTTTATAAATATTTTAAGTGAAAGTGCAAAAATATCAGATAGAAAAGGTGAACTTCTTGAGCAAATTAAGCCGGACAATGATTTTCCTTTTTCTCCTGACAGACCTGTGGCAAAATTCTTTGTTATTAAAATTCATCCTCAAAAAAATAACTCATAAATTTAATGTACATGCATTTAAGCAGAAATGTAAATTTTAAATATTTATAGAGCTGTACAATAGAACCCAGTGATAAAAACAATAATGTAAATACATGGGAGATTTTTCATGTTTTACAAAAGAGAGGTTTATAATTTATGAGAAAAAATCATAAAAATTATTTTAAAATAATCGGCATGATTGTAATGTTTGTTAATATTTCGGGATGTGGTGAGGCTACTCTTGTTCCCCCTGATTTTGGAAATTATTACGATTCTGATTCTGGAGATAGTGATACTAATCCCTTTAATTTTTCGGACACGGATGCAGATAAGGACTCAGTTTCTGATACATATTCAGATACTGACAGTGAAACAGAAATTGACTCTTCTTCTGAATCAGATTCAAATGCAGGTACAGGCAGTGACGTTGCAACTCATGATCTGTTTGATATTATGGAGGGCGGATATGTCTATGCCGGTGACTGGGCCGGATTTGTATGGTCAAGCCCCGGAGAGGTTCCAGGAAGCAGTATAGCCCCCGCTGATTTTAGTCTTCTTACAGGGGATGAAACTCAGTTGTGTGTATCTGGTTCTCTTGCTAAAAATGACAATGCTGTGGGAATGCTGGGGCTCAATGTAAATCAGAGCACCCTTGGTGGTACGGGTTCTGAATCAACATGGACTCCTTCAGCAGAAAACAGCGGAGTGTATGTAGATATTACAAAAAATAAGGACACTGTTGTCAGGCTTCAGTTAAAGGGAGCTGACGGAACTGAGTGGTGCACAGAATTATCAGACGGTGTAAATAATATTCCATGGAGCAGTCTTGTTACAAACTGCTGGGAAGCCGGAGGTGCTGAATACAATAAGGAGCCTCTGTCTCAGGTTGTTTTGCTTGTTCCCGGAGGCAAACTTGTAGCTGTTTCATTTGATTTTTGTTTAAACGAGTTTTATCCAATTGATGGAGCCATTGATACTGATCCTGACACCGGCAGTGACACAGGTGTTGATACGGGCAGTGATACAGGCGTTGATACAGTAGACACAGGAGTAGATACCGTAGATACAGGCGTTGATACAGTAGATACAGGTGTTGATTCAGACACAACGGTTCATGCTCTGTTTGATATTATGGTTGGCGGTTATGTGTATGCGGGCGACTGGAGCGGTTACGCCTGGACCGGTACAGAAACGCCCTCTTTAGGCAGTACAATTACCCCGGCTGATTACAGCCTTTATACTGGTGATGAAACAGCCCTTTGTGCATCCGGGAGTGTGGCTAAAGATGCTGGTTATGGGGGAACAGCAATGATTGGGTTTAATCTCAATCAGGCTGAAGGGGCTACCGCAATTGGAACAGTGACTCCTGCAAAATCAGGTGTTTATGTTGATGTTACCAATAAAACTGCTGCAGCTTTAAGGGTTCAGATTCAGGCATCAGACGGAGGTACAAATGCTGCTCACAGATGGTGTGCCAATATTACAAATGGCACACAGACAATACCTTACACCTCTTTTAATACAGAGTGCTGGGTTGGAGGTAATGGTAAAGCATATGATAATACCCCACTTGCTGCCGCAATGATTATTGTTCCGGGTTCAAATTCCGCAGCTATTCCTTTTAATTTCTGCCTCAATGCCCTGTACGAAAAGTAATCAGTCCCATTTTCCCTAAAAAATAAGTCTTTATCTATTTTTTGATCATCAAATTAAGCAGATCTAGACATCATTTTACAGCCAGACAAGATATTCTGAATAGTGACTCTTATTTATATAAGAGTTTTAAACAATTAATAAGGAGTATTTATGATTAGGAATTTATTTATCCCAAATAACTTAAAGTATTTTTATATGCTTATTATGGCAGGGATTCTTCAGGCAATAGCCGGATGCGGAACTGATTCATCGTCAAGATTTAATATTGATGGTTTTACTGACAGCGAAAGTGATAGTAATCCTTACATTTATACCGATACAGATACAGATACCGACACCGATACTGACACAGATACAGATACTGATACTGATACTGATACTGACACGGATACAGATACAGATACAGATACAGATACTGATACTGATACTGATACTGATACTGATACTGATACTGACACTGATGCCAGTGCTTATGTTTATGCCGGATACTGGAGTGGATATGCCTGGATTGCCACAGAAAATCCGGCTCTCGGCAGTACAATTACAGCCGGAACATTTACAGGACTTGGCTCAGACGGTCAGCTCTGTGCAAGCGGTTCTGTTGTAGCAAATGCAGCATATAAGGGTATAGCAATCCTCGGAGTCAATCTCAACCAGGCTGAAGGAGAGACAGCTCTTGGAACTGTAACTCCAACAGGCACAGGTATTTACATTAATATTACCAATAACACCAGTGCAGCCCTAAGAATTCAGATTCAGGCAGCAGACGGCGGTACAAATGCAAACCATAGATGGAGTGCAGATATTACAAATGGTGCTCAGACTGTTCCTTACAGCGCATTTAATACAGAGTGCTGGGAAGGTGGCAACGGTACTGATTATGATAACACACCAATTGCTGCGGCAATGGTAATTGTTCCAGGTTCTAATACTGCAAATGTCGGGTACAATTTCTGTATAAATGATCTTTATGAATCAGGCGGAACAGTTGTTGACAGCGATACAACAGTTGTTGACAGCGACACAACAGTAGTAGACAGCGATACGGGTACTGTTGTTCACGATCTTTTTGATATTATGGAAGGGGGCTATGTGTACGCTGGTGACTGGGCCGGTTTTGCGTGGACAAGTCCAGGAGAGGTTGCAGGCAGCACAATAGATCCTGATGATTTTAGTGCAATAACAGGAGATGAGACACAGCTATGCGTGTCCGGCTCCCTTGCAAAAAGTTATGATGCTGTTGGTATTTTAGGTTTAAATGTAAATCAGGATACAGCCGGTGGAGGTCCTGAGACTGAATTATCCTGGACACCATCTGCGGCAAATACGGGTGTGTATGTTGATATTACCAAAAAAGTAAATTCAACAGTGCGAATTCAGTTAAAAGGTGCTGATGGAACCGAGTGGTGTTATGCTCTTAGCGATGGAGCAAATACTGTTGCCTGGAGTCAGCTTAAAGTAGGCTGCTGGGCGGCTGGCGGCGCATCTTATGCCGGTCAGACTATTAAACAGGCAGTTTTAATTGTTCCTGGAGATATAGCTTCAAATGTTTCATATAACTTCTGTTTAAATGAGATGTACCCCATAGGCAGTGTTATTGATACTGATACGGGTGTTGATACGGGAGTAGATACTGGCAGTGATACAGGAGTAGATACCGGGGTTGATACAAGTGTGGATACAGCAACTGATTCAGATACAGGTCCTGAACTTGGAACACCTTATACAGTAAGTGATGGGGGTTATGTTGTATCAGACAACTGGCACGGATTTGCCTGGACATCTGCTGATGCCACAAGTTCAATTAACCCTGATGATTTTTCTGCAGTTGAAGCCGGTGATGATCTCTGTGTATCAGGTACAGTTGGAAAAACTAATGATTCAACAGCTATGTTGGGAATCAATCTCAATCAGGCATGGGGAGACAATCTTCCAACAAACAGTGTTACCCCAACAGGTAATGGGCTGCTTGTTGATATAACAAATACCGGTAATTCAACCATTAGAGTTCAGATTCAGGCATCTGATGGAGCTACAAATGCAGATCACAGATGGTGTGCAACTATTACAACCGGCAGTCAGGTGGTTCCATATTCATCATTTAATACGGAGTGCTGGGATAATAAAGGTAGCTGGTACAACGGTGAAGCCATTACAGCGGCAATGATTCTTGTACCGGGAAATACAACATCAACCACAAATTACAGTTTCTGTATTAACGAGATTTCCGACAGCGGTGCAGCTGTAGATACTGATACAGGTGCTGATACTGATACAGGATCAGGAAATGTTACCCTTATTGGAAGTGGAACATTAACCGGAACTGAAGCTGTTGATACAGTTCAGCGCAATGGAGATTATTATGCTGTTCAGTCCAATGTTTGGGGTTCAGGAGCGTATCAGAAGATTAGTTATGTTGGAAATACCTTTAAGGTTGACGAACAGACTGGAGATAACAGTGATTCTGGTTCACCGGTATCTTATCCCTCATCTTTTATAGGTAAAAGTTGGGGGAGAGACCCCGCAGGGGACAATCTTCCAATAGCAGTCAGCAGCATTTCAAGTGTAAATACAAGCTGGACATGGTCTGACAGTAATGTTAGCAGTGGAATTTACAACGCATCTTATGATGTCTGGTTTGCTCAGGATTATAATAGCAGACTGGAGGATGGCTCTCCTTCTGGTGGATTTCTTATGGTATGGCTCTATGATCCTGCTGAAAAGAGTCCACGAGGAGCACCAATTGCCTATAATGTATCTATTGCCGGAGCCTCAGGTACTTATGACGTTTGGAGTGATGGTGAGTGCATTAGTTATGTAAGACAACAGTCGATTTATTCAATGACATTTGATCTTAATG
>JAFGVO010000139.1 GCA_016937935.1 Deltaproteobacteria bacterium
CTTGCGCTCACTCCTCACAACCTCGCTTCTACTTTTTACACAAATAATGGACAATTTACCCACAGATTATTCTGAAGACCCAAATTTTTTAAATTATTTTAGAAGGAGAAGAATATGAGTGACAATATTACATGTGTTGCAAGATTCACAGCAAAATCAAATTTCAGTAAAGAATTGAAAGATGCTTTACACTCTTTAGTAGGATCAACACGAAAAGAATCTGGCTGCATCAGTTACAATTTGTATGAAGGACTTGAGAACTCTTTAATATTTACAATGATTGAGAAATTCGTTGACAGTAATGCATTTGAGTTTCACAGTATTCAGCCATACCTTTTAGATTTTAAAAAAAATGCAACTTTATTCATAGATAATGTTTCTATAGATTTGTACAAAAAAATATACTGATGTCGACAATTTCTATACCCTTAAATAATTAGGACTTGTTTGCAGTGCGGTGATTTGAATGTGAACTCTTCATAGATTTTAAATCCCATTCTGAAGCCTATTTTGGGGGAGATTTTGTTTTTTACAATTTTAAGAGTTTCACTGTTTTCTTCGCAAACAGACACGTGTATCTGCCCTTGCTGTTTTGTAATGGTAGTTTGTAATTGATAATCTTTGGGTGAGGCTGTAAAATGATTTTAGTAATTGTAAAAACGAAAATAGAAGGTGGTTTATGAGTAAAATTTTAATGTCCATGTTTTTGATAACTCTTTTGTCCGGGTGTTCCGGTGGTTCTGATGATGACTCGGATACTGGTAGTAGTGTTGCTAATATGAACTTTGATCCTTTTGATGATGAACTTCCTGTTGCGGGTAATCCTGATGGTGGTTGTGCTGTTCCTGTTGAGGCCGGGGAAGAGGATGTCTCTTCTCCTGATACTGTTATTGGTGATGGAACTGCTGCCAGCTGTACAAGTGAGGCTGTTGTTGATGCTGTTGCCAAAGGGGGTATTATTACTTTTAACTGCGGAGATGATCCTGTTGTTATTGAGATGGAGGCCACAGCCAAAGTTTTTAATAATTCGGTTTCGGACGATGACCCTGATGTTGTAATTGATGGAGGGGGCAAGGTGACACTTAGCGGTATGGGTAAACGGAGAATTTTGTATATGAATACCTGTGATCAGGATCAGGTGTGGACAACTCCCCATTGTGACAGTCAGGATCACCCTCATCTTACGGTCCAGAATATTACTTTTATTAACGCCAATTCTAAAGGTGAGACAGAGTATGAGGGCGGGGGAGCTATTTATGCAAGCGGCGGTCGGTTTAAAGCTGTAAATGCTCGATTTTTTAATAATGTCTGCGCTGATACAGGTCCTGACCTTGGTGGTGCCGGCATTAGACTTTTTCAGCAGTTTGAAGGAAAGCCCGCTTATGTTGTCAACTGTACTTTTGGAGGAGCAGAAGAGTTCGGTAATCAATGTTCTAACGGCGGAGGCATAAGCAGCATTGGTGTTTCGTGGTCAATTTACAACTCGATTTTTTCATACAATAAAGCTGTCGGGGTGGGGGCTAATCCTGCTCAGGATGGAACTCCAGGTGGCGGAAGCGGTGGCGGAATTTACAATGACGGAAACACTATGACTCTCTCTTTATGCGGTACAAAACTTGAATACAACGAAGTCAACGCCCATGGAGATGCCATATTTTTTGTGACAAATGATCACTCTGGAAATATTGTAATAGAGCAATCTGTAATTGAAAATAATATTGGGGGATCCTGGTATGCCCTTCCCGGAATATCCATGCATGACGACACAAAAGTTGATGTTGACGATGCGTCAGTTTTAACAAATTAATTTAAAAATTCTTAACATGAAGAGGCATTTACGGGAATTCTTCTTCAGGCCTGGGGAACTCAAACATGGAATCTGAAGACTCAGACAGTCCTCAGTCTTTCAAAGAATACCCGTAATACACAATGAAAAATATGAGTGAAATATCTGTAAAAAAATTATGTGAGATAATCGGTGCACAGTACCACGGGGACTCTTCAATTAAAGTTGATACTATTTATGCTTCTGATGAGATAAATATTAATGGTAAAGGTGTTGTTCCTGTTTATTACAAAAAAAGTTTAGATATTGTTGAGACTGCCAGTGTTGAAAATCCCCTTGTTGTTTTAACTGATTCTCATATTTTTTCGGGAGTTATCAAGGGTAGTGTTGGTGCTGTTATCCTCCATGAAAACCCCAGGGCTGCTCTTGTAACAATTATGGATGTTCTGCTTCCTGCAAAAAATGTGGAGTGCCCTGTACATGAGACGGCAGTAATTGAAAGTGGTGCTGTAATAGGGGAGGGGACAGTTGTTGGACCCGGTGCTGTTATTTATGCTGGTAGTCAAATTGGAAAAAACTGCGTGATTGGTCCAAATGCCGTCATCGGTTATGAGGGGTTTGGTTTTCTGCCTGCAGGTGGTGGTGAAGTTATAAAAGTCAGACAGGTGGGCGGTGTGGTTATTGGTGACAATGTTGAGATTGGCGCAGGCACTTGTGTGGACAGGGGAACAGTTGGAAATACTGTAATTGGTGACAATACCAAAATTGATAATCTTGTGCAGGTAGGTCACAATGTAAAAATTGGAATAGGTGTGATAATTGCTGCCCAGGCTGGTATTGCTGGTTCGTGTGTCATTGATGATGGTGTAATGATTGGGGGCCAGGTTGGAATCGGGGATCATATTACAATTGGAAAACATGTAATGATAGCAGGAAAAAGCGGTGTTACTAAAAGTGTTAAACCAAAAGAAATTGTTGCAGGTTATCCCGCAATGCCAAGATGGCAGTGGTTAAAATCAATTGCGGTATTAAAAAAGCTGGCCGGGAAAAATCAATAGATTCTAATAGAGAGATTAATAATTTTACTGCATCTGCTGCTGCATCTGCTGTTGCTGCATCAGCTGCTGAAGTTGCTGCTGCTGCATCATCTGTTGCTGCATATCCTGTTGATTATCCTGGTCAGGTTCATTTTCATCGCCCGGCTTCTTTAAAAAGTCGGACTGAGTTTTTGTTGTTGCATCTTCTACCTGATAGCTGGATGCTTTAATAACATATTCACTGTCAGATGATTTTATGTACCTGTCATTTTCTGCTTTTTCACCAATGTTGTATGTGATGGTAAAAGGTTTATCATCCTTTTTGCTTTTTAAAGTTACGGTTGTACCTTTATCAAGACCGTATTCCGGTTTGGATGTTTTTCCAACAGGCTCATCAATTGTTATATTTGAAATTTTACCGATAAACCTTTTAACCTCTGCTTCATCGAGTTTTTGCTCGCCGGCTTGTTCAGAGTCAGTACCGGCCTCTGAATCAGTTTCTGTTAACAGGGGCGAAGAGATTGATGGATCTGTCCATTTATCACCTTGTTTAACAAAATTGAGAGTTCCTTTAGAATTTTTAACTGAAACTTCAGTAAGATTGGATTCATCAGCTGAAACATATTCAGTGTCAATATAGTTTGATACTTTGCTGTTTATATTCCATACAGAGAGCCTGGGTGCATCAAATACATTGTCACTTCCATCAATTCTTACTGTAGCTGAAGAGCGGCTTCCTCTGCCCAGATATAGTGTGGTCTCTTTTCCGTTGGCTGTGAGTGTTACTTTCCGGTCAAATGAATCGGAGGCCACTCCAAGTTTTGAATGGTTGGCTTTTGATGTTGCAATGGGATTATCTTTTTCAATCTGTATGGCGATAATCTGATCAAGCATCTCTTTAACGGATTCGTCTTTAGCTTTAAAATTGTCAGCACTTGTTACTACAAAATGATCTCCATCTTTTGTAAGGGTTAATGATGGCTGGGCCTTTTCTGACTGCATGGCTTCAATTACAACTTTTGTAACATCATCGCTTTTAAA
>JAFGVO010000140.1 GCA_016937935.1 Deltaproteobacteria bacterium
ATACAGCCTTGTTCCCATCCAGTCTGTATATGCTGCCATCGTATCCTGTTCCAAAATATATTTTACCACTGCTGCTTTTTACTGATGACCAGACAACAGCAACAGGCTCAAGATCAACAGTTTCAATTTTCTGTCCGCTTTTAATTTCACCTCTGTCAGTAAGAACAGTACCTTTTAATTCTCCAAGCTGAAGTTCATTAAAACCCGCAAGCTCCCACACCCTGTCTGTTCCTGCTGCGGCATTGAGGCTCACTAAAAATAATATTGCTGCTACAATTTTTTTCATCATCTGTTTTTCCGTCTTCCGGCAGTAAACGTAATACTTTTTTTGCCTGATATGATGGTATCTGTTTTTATAATTTGTGTATTTAAAGATTCGAAAGTGTCAACATCCTCTGAGCCCGACACCGGCTTCAATGCAAGCACCACTGATGCGGGAAGCTGATTGAAAGCTTCTCCTCGTAACGCGACCCCCTGGCCCTCGACTTCTAGAGAGACTACAAGAGAACCTGCGGGGTAATAGAGTCTGATATTTCTTAACAGGTCATCCAGATTTTCCGGGGATGCCATTGGAGGATCAATATTATCGCCGCCGCCGATGGTAATTTTTAGTTTATTACCCTCACTGTTTTCAGGTATCTTTACAGGAACAGTAACGGTTTTTTCATTACCACCAAAATCTGTCAGCCCGATATTTAAATTTATAATTTCTCCTGCAGCAGGATTTTGTGATGTGAGATATACAGAACTTAAAACGGCAAAAGAGAGCCCGTAATATAGTTTAACCCGGTATTCTATCCACTCAATTTTAACATTTTCAAAAGGGTTGTTTAAAATTGCATCAACAACAGCGGACGGCCTGAAATAATTCAATAAAGGTGCAAGGCCGGTTCTTGAAACTCCACTGTCCTCCAGGGTATAAACAGGTCGACCCTCAATTTTAATTTTTCCGCTGATTTTTGCAGTAACATCAGCAGCATCTGATGCGGCATGATTTATAAACTGAAGAATTGCCGCATGAATGAACTTTCCCGCAAGCCACTGTCTGTCTGCAACTTTAACATTGTACTCAAAAGTATTTTTACTTGAGGTATCTTCAATAAAAAGCTTAACAGGTATTACAGGAGCGCTCATGTCTGTTCGCGCCATAATTCCCGCACCTCTGTCCTGAACAAGGGAGGCTATCTCTTTAACGGGACTTCCCATTTTATTTGAACGGGCCAATGACGATACCACAGTGTGAATCCTTGCTGTTGTAACAGGAAGAAAACTCTGCCCCATATTAAACATGGGATGACCGAACGCCAGCACACTTTTACCCTCAACAGCTGTAACTGTACCAATTCCGGTTGCTGAAAGATCTCCGCTTATAAGCTGTACACCTATTGCATCCCCTTCACTGAAAGTATCCTTGACATCATCATTGTATGTTCCGTTTCCTCCACCCATAACTGTATCCATTGCAAATGGCTCTACACTTTTTTTAAGAAGGTCAAGAGGAGCTCCTTCAAAGCCCGAAATTGATATGGGAGTCCGGACAGGAATAAGATTTGAAGTCTGGGTTTCTTCATTTTTAAAATGACCGAAAAAAGAATCTGCCAGTTTATCTTTTACATATTGCACAGGATTTTTAAGAGATGAAATCTTGTTGTATTTTTTCTCTTTAACAATTTTACGTTCTAGAATCTTATACATGTTCCCAATGGGAGTAACACCCGCAAGGGCCTCTTTACTAAAATTCCAGCCATAGGCAAGTGCTCCTGCAAGTCTGCCGTTAATATAAATTGGCGAGCCGCTCATTCCTCCGATAACCCCTGCACTGTCAGTTATAGGATGGTGGCATTTGATCAATATAATGTCCTGTTTTACAAGAAAATTTGGAACAACATCAACAACTTCAACTTCAAATTTTTCAGGAACACTCCCTTTAAAAACAGTTAAACCATAACCCTTCATTCCGGGTTTAATCTCTTCGGGAGTTATAGTTTTAGGAATAGCCGCGGCATTACTGATACTAATAATTGTTACGAGGGATACCATCAGAAATGATAGGCAGATCTTATTAAATTTTAAATTCATATAATTACACTTTAATTTATCTGTTACAGGGGAAAGGCTGCAACTTGCTGTCTCACCTTTGAGGCATCACTTAAGCGCCCCAGTTCGATATATAGTTTTTCAACCTTTTCAAATAAGGGTCTGGCCTGTTTATATTGTTCATCTCTTGCATATAAAGCTGCCAGTTTGTGCATTGAAACAACTTCACCGGTTTTGTCATTGATTGATTTATAAATACTTAAAGCTTTTTCGATACTGCTCCTGCTCTGTTTTGTATCACCCATACCATCTTCACAGTATGCAAGGTTTAAATATGTATCAGCCTGTTTCTTTAAAAGTTTTATATCCTGAAAAATCTGCCGGGCTTCATAAAAATATTTTGATGCTTCCTCATACTTCATTGTTGCAACTAAAAGATTACCCTCTTTTAGACGGTAGTCAGCAAGGAGCCTCTTATCAGAAATTTTATCTATTATCTCTTTTGCGTCATCAAGATGTCTTCTTGCAGCTCCAATATTACCCACATTCTCTTCAAGAGTTACAAGGGCAAGATTAACACCAAAGGTCCCTTCAGTGTTTTTAGTAACCCTGAAAACAGCCATGGCATCCCCTAAAAATCTTCTTGCATCATTGGTGTTACTATTTTCAATCAGTACTTCGCCTCTGGACAGCATAAAAAATGCCTTCTCAACTTCATACTCCCTATTAGTATTTTCTACTTCTGCAAGCCCAATATTAATAAGCCTGTTTGACTCCTGAAAGTCCCTGTTGTCAATGGCCTCTCTAATCTGCTGAAGAAGTCTTTTTAAATAGGCCTGTTTTGTTTTTTGGGCATCAACCTTATTTTCATCTGTTGAAACTTCACTGTTTTTATCACTCTTTTTTACATTTTCCTTAATATCACAAGCTGTAAAATGTAATAAGAAAAGTGCTATCAGACTCTGTTTTAATATGGAATTTTTCATATTTTAAAAAGTTACTGACACTGCAGCAATAACTCCTATTCTCTTATTGATAATATTATAATCCGGAACAATAAACAGAGTTAAACCTGTTGCCATCATAACAATACCTGACATCTGCAATGCAAATGCTACAGGTTCCTCCCTGGAATAATCTCCGTATTTTAATCCTATAATAACTCCTGTACTTAAAAGACCAATACCTGCGGCCATTGTGACCCATGCGGGAATATCTTTATACCATGACACCTTTACTGTCTCTTTGGGCATACCCTCTTCACTATTAGTGTCAATGGTCAATTCTCTTCGCAATGCATCTTCAATCTCATTAATATCAGTATATCGGGCAAGAGTAATCTCTTTAGTGATTCTATTTTCAGAACTATTATACAACATTAATTTTAAACCATCAAAACGTACACTGACAGCAAGCATCTCCTTTACATTCATTTTTTCACACAAAACTGAAATCTGAGATATACCATCTTTTTGCTCTGCCACGAGGGGTTCTATAATCAATGAACCATTGATAACTTTAACAGTAGTATCTTCTAAAAATGAAATAATATTTTTTTCTTTTGAATCATCAATAACAATTTTTTCGCTATTTTTAATTTTATTATACTTATCAATAAGCCAGGGTGGAAAATCCACAGGATTGGGATTGAACAAATTAAAATTTTCGATGGTTGTCTCAAGAATTTTATCAGCATCACTGGAGTGCTCGAGCTCAGTATTTACCATTACCTGATAAAGAAGAGAGGCAAATGCAATTTGCTGCAGTCTGGGATAGACCCATAGTGAGCTTTTAATCTCAACCAGCCTGTTTGAAATTTCAGAAAAAATTTCACTGGATTTTAAATATTCCCCTGAGAAGAAATAATCTTTGGCAATATCAAAATCACTTTTCAGCTTTTCTTCATTTTCAACAGGAAGAAGTTCTTTTAAATTTATGGACAAAAGACCTGTAATATTTTTAATTGCCTCAATCTCAAAGGGCTTTGGCTCTCTTGATGTATTTATAAATACAAGAGGAATAGAAGATTCACTAATTTTATCAGCAGATGCAAAGGATACTTTGGTGTATAAAAAACAGGGGATAAAAACAACTGCAAAAAAAACAAACTGAAGTTTTGTAACCATTAAATTCATCTGAGACTCTGTTTTTTATAATTGTTGAACATCCTTCGCTTATATACTTCACGCCAGACAATAAACACCACACCAGTTATTACAAGGGCAATTCCGGTTGAAAGCATGGCAACTGCCGCACCACTGGTGTTTTGATATGACATGCAGGTTCCATCAGCATCCTTCTCAAGAGTGGAACATTTACCATCCAGAACAAACAGAGGAATTGCTGAAGCAATAAACGACAGGCCTATACCTGTTTCTATAATACCGGCAGATAAAATATTTCGCTTAACATCTTTTAAATCAGAATAAGTAACGGCAATATCAGGTTTTGTCAGCCAGATATTAAAATCTGATGACATATTTATTTTATTCTCACCAGGTGACGGTCCGGCTGCCCCATTCCCCTCTTGAGCCATTAGTGGATGTGCATTAAAACTTACAACTGCAATTAGAATCAGTACTGATATTTTTTTTAAATTCAAAAATTCATCTGCTAATTCAATGTATCTTTTTTTTCTATAATATATTTTCTTCCACATCGCGGACATTCCATTTCAAGTTTACCGTTTTCATCCCAAAGCTCATTTTTCTGACTTTCGGGAAAAGAGTCAACCATATCAAGTATCATCTCATCATTACATCTGCAGTCATAAAAAATCAGAAATTCTTTTAATGGTTTATAATTTTTATCTTCAAGGTTCTTTCTTACAGTCAAAAACAGTTCATCTCTGACCATTGAAAAATAGTCTCCCGGCTCTGCATCCGGAAGCTCCTGTAAAAGAATACCTTCGTAATCATCATTTACTTCAATTCTTGTTCGAGTCTGTTCAACCTGTCTGAAATATTGTTCAATAGCTTTAACAGGATCAGATGTTTCAGGGTCATAATGGCTCTGCATCATTGGAGCATTTACATTTTTTTTCTGTCTCTGAAGATAAATTTTTGACAACTCTTCGTCTGCAGGATTTGCACGTCCGCAAATAGAACCTTCAGGTTCAACAGCACAAAAGAAACCGGTATTTTTACCTTTAAGAGATAATGTCCAGCCCCAGGACTCTTTATCAGCAAGAACTGCAGCACTTAATGCCGCTGCCTCCATGAGCTTAAGATAGTCAGCATCCTCTATTGTTTTAATATTAAATCGCTGTTCATACAATTTTCGGCTGTAGTCAACCTTTGAAAATTCCCCGGTAACAATAATCAAATTACTGCTTTCAATTAAATATTTTCTATAATGTCCAAGATGAAGTGTAATATTTTCGTCCACGTAATATCTCCAATTAATTTTATACCGTTAAAGTGTTTATCAATAAAGAAGCTCGTCAAGATATGCCTCAACCTCTGAACGATCCAGTGCTCCTTCAGGTGCAACTTTTAAATACTCTTTAAAATATTTAATTGCCCCCTGCTTGTCTTTAACTGATTTTAATGCAGTTCCGAGCAGATAGTATGCATCTGAAAGCCATATAGGTTTGGGATCCAGTTCTGCCCCAAGTGTCACAGCTCTTTTCAGAGGAGCAATTGCGCCATTGTTTCCTTTTAACTGCAGGTAGGCCATTCCAAGTTTATAAAAGGCTTCAGCATTTTCATTAAAAAGATCGACCTCTTTTTTGTAATACTTTGCAGCAGACTGCAAATCTGATAATTCTTCATAGGCTTCACCAATATACAGATTGGCATTTTCAAGATTTTCTTCAATTACCAGACCCTTTTCAAACTGAACTATTGAATCCCTGGCGGCACCTCCTGTCAATAGAGATTTTCCAATTCTGATAAATGTTTCAGCCATTTTAGGATCAAGCTCTAAAGCTTTATTATATTCAACCATTGCCTTTTTAGAGTCATGAACAAGATCATAGGCCGCACCCAGCCTTACATGATAAATTGGATTATGTTCATCCAGATCACATGCTGTTTTCAAATAAGGTATTGCATCTGTTCCATTGTATTCCTGCCTGAAAATCTCACCCATATAAAAATTGCCATCCGGAGAATCAGGATTCTCATTTAATACATCTACAAGGAGTTCTTTAGAGCGATCAAATTTTTTCTGATAAAGGCTCGCGGCTGCAACCCTTGTTTTGGCAGTAAGATCATCCGGATTTTTTTCAAGAGCCTTTTCATATGTAGAAAGAGCATCACCAATTTTCCCTGAAAGCTCAAGAAGATATCCCTGCTCCACAGATAACCCGGGATACTCCGGATCAAGCCTTACAACTTCATCGAGAGCATTTTGGGCGTCCTCAAGAGACTCCATTTTTCTATACATCTGGGCCATTTTAAAAAACACTACAGGATTATCAGGCTCAAGCTCCTGGGCTTCATTTAAAACAACAATGGCTGATGAGTAGTCCCCATTTGCAGCATGCCCCTCTGCCAGTGTCAGTTTTATCACACAGGAGTCAGGCACCGCCTCACTTGCCGCGTCCAGTATATCCATTGCCTCCTTTTGTTTTTCCTGCTTCATATATATTCCTGCAAGTTCAACATAGGACTCAACAAATTCATTATTATACTTTATTGACTTCTTAAAAAACTCTTCAGCCTGATCATATTTACTGCCGGCCAAAGCTATTTTTCCCGAAAGATAATTTGCTTTATAATTTTCAGGCAGAATCTGTAAAATTCTGTCAACTATCTCCTTTGACTCTTTAACCTTTTCCTGAAGAAGATATGTTGAAGCCATTCCAAGCTGAGCACTTATATCAGAAGATGACTGGGCAAGAGCATTTCTAAACGCCGACATTGCTCCTGGAATATCACCTGACATTATAGCTATATCGCCTTTAACCGTCAGCATTATAAGATCTTTAGAATTAAGTTCTTCAGCCTTTACAAGCTCTTTTTTAGCGTTGTCATATTTTCTGTTCTGGAGAAGAAGTTTTGCCAGAATTGAATGAACTTCAGCTTTCTGCTCTTTTGTGGACATACCTGCTGAAGCCTCATTTACGGGAGTTAAAAGAGCTGTAATTTTTTCAACATTCTTTTCACGGGCATCAACCAGAAGATTGGCAAACACAAGTTTGGCATCCCAGTGATTTGGTGCACTCTGAGTTAAGATTTCCAGTTTTTTTATTGCTTCACCGTTTTTATAACCAGTTACAAGAGCTAGAACTTCCAAATATTGAAACCTTGCTGTCTTATTGGTTTTTAACGCAGTTTTAATTATTTTAAGAGCATCCTTTGAATTATTATTATTAATATAAGCCATTGCAAGAAGAGCCATCTCGTTAGATGACAAATTTGGTTTAGCTGAGAGTTGATTAATAACAACTTTTATATGCCCCATTACAAGTTCTCTTGATAATTTTGCAATGGATGCGTATTTTGATTCAGATTCTGACAGATTAATATTTCCCAGAAGCCTTACAGCCTCTCTCTCGTGTTCTTTAGAAATACCAAATCTCAACTGATACCAGTTATGCAAATATATACCAATCAGTCTAATGTCTTCATTATTTGACTTCTCGGCACCAAGAGTCTCAATTTCTTTAATATTTTCATTTAATGAAGAAACCGTATCTTTATCCAAAGCCTTTATTGCACTTGAGAAATACTGAACTACAGCCTTGTCTGAAGTTGCATCTGGAAGCAGCCGGATAAGTAAATTTACTCCAAAAACACCATAAGGAGTAAAGTACAGCATGCCTCCACCAACACTGACAATTGTGAGCAATCCAAGCATAACCAGTCTGGTCTTTCTACTTTGTCTCTCATATTTTCTTCTTCCGCCAAATGATCCGTCTACTTTTTTAAGTTTGGATTTTGCATCAGCGTCAGCTTCATCCTTTTTATCTTCTCCCATATTGAAAATATCTGAGGGGATACCTTCAGAACGATTTGGAATATCTTCTGCCAAATCCAAACTGTCACCGGAACTCGCACGTGATTCGTCATCCCCCTCTTCCTGAACGGGAAAGGCATCAAACTCTCCGGAATCTTCACTGCCTCCAGACAATGAAACCTGTCCAAAGCCGCTGTTTTCTCCACTAAAACCATCATTATTATCATCAGAATCACTGGAAAAATCTATATTTCCAAAATCTGCACCACTGCCCCTGCTGGCATCATTGGAATTAATTGGAGGAAAAACAGAATTTGAAGGACCTCCCGGACTTACTATTGTAGAGTTTTGTGTGGCAATATCTGCAGGAGATGGAATATTAAAATCATCATCCTCTGAATGAAAGCCATCATGTCCAAGCAAGGTGGAATGACTGGAAAAATCAGCAGGAGAGGGCATTTCTACTCCACCAAACGGATCTTCTGGAGAAGAATCATGAGGGGTTTCTCCAAAAGGATCTTCATTATCAAAAGAGTCATTAAGTGAAGGGGATAAATCATTACCTCCAAAAGGATCATCTTCATTGTCACCAATTACAGGAGCCCTATGTCCAAGAATAGTTGAATCCGTAGAAAAATCTGCTGAAGATGGCATTTCAGTCGCGCCAAAGGGATCATCTGAAGGGGTCGGAAGATCCGCTCCTCCAAAGGGATCATCTGAAGGGGTCGGAAGATCCGCTCCTCCAAAGGGG
>JAFGVO010000141.1 GCA_016937935.1 Deltaproteobacteria bacterium
ATTGCCAAATTTAAAAAATCCAACACCAGCAGGAGTTTCAAATTCTGCAAATCATAAAAAAACTACCCTTTAAGGGATGGGAACTAGACTAATAATGGATTAATGAAGTAGATAGTTTATTTTTATTCGTGATATGGCTATCTATATTCATGCTTGAAAAGAGATAAATTACGCCAGGGATATGTGCGAAATTAAAAGCATCAGAATCATGAAATTGATCATGAAATTGATTTGTTAATCGCCCAAAAGTGGAGTGATATTTTTCTGAAAAAATTTAAAACTATCGGAGGTTTCTTATGACAAAACCTATGGCTATCTGTTTAGAAGATCTGGAAACTGAAAACGAAGATGAAAAATATTTATGTTGCGCAGTGAATGTGGGGCGGTCTCCCGGGCTCAGTGTTGATAACATGGGGACAACACATTGGCTCATCAATAACGATCCCGCTTTTCAGCTTTTTGTCACTATGGATGACTGCCTTGGGCTGTATCGTATGGCAGATGGAGCCTCTGTTAATGTAAAAAGGGCTGGACGCTCCATTGAAGCACCTGTTGAAAAACCGGTGATTCTTCGCCATGGGGACCAGCTGGTAATAGGAAACAGACATTACATAGTGCACATTCACGGATTTGTTGAAAAAGTATATGAGCCTTATTATTTTAAGGAATACCTGAAGAGTGCCGCAAAAGTTGCAGCTGCCTTTGTTCTCGGCGCCACATTATCCGCTTCGGGATGTGCAGTGGAAGTGAGGGATAATCCTCCAGATCCTCCTCTTATAGACGATACGTCAACTGATACCGATACTGCAACTGACAGCGATACTGCAACTGACAGCGATACTGCAACTGATACTGACACTGCAACTGACACCGATACAGCAACTGACACCGATACAACAGACACAGACGATTCTTCGGTTTCAACAGATTTATGAGCTCTCTCCCTTTTGACTGCACATTGTTGCCTCTTTTTAAAGGTGCTCTGCTCGTCTTTCCTGGTAAAGCGGTTTTTTGCAACATTCCACCTGAAGAGGTTGAAAATATTCGCAGGGTTCTGGATCATAAGCAATCTGTGGAAGAATTAAGTGAGAGCCTTAAGAACTCTTTAAAAGAACACAGTTTTTTTTCGTCACATGAACGGTCGAAAATTCAAGCCCCCAAAATTCAGATTCAACTTACCAATGCATGCAATTTAAACTGCACATATTGCTGTACCAACTCTAAAAATGCCCGAACCGGGGAGCTTGATGAAAATGCCATTTTTAAAATTTTATTTGAGATAAAAGAGTTTCTAGGTGCTGGTACTCAGGTTTCATTTTTGGGAGGAGAACCTTTTCTTGTTCCATTTACCACGCGTCTTGCAAAGGAGGCCCTATCTCTTGGTCTGAAACTTTCAATTTTCAGCAACGGATTACCTCTGGCTGATAACGATTTTCTTGCAAAAGAAGTTGCTGAACTTACAAAACAGGGTGCTCTTCTTCGCATCAGTCTGGCTGCAGCTTCAAAGGAGCCTTGTGATTTACTTTCCGGGGAAGAAAGATTTGAAAGAGCCATTGCTGCCCTCAATAATCTTTCAAAAAATGGCGGTAAGGCTTTTGTTGATGTTATGCTCATGCCGCAAAATGCTTCAGACATGGCTTTAGCATTTAATAGCCTCAAAAAAAGAGTTCCTGAACAATTTAAAATTTCACTTGGAATTCTCTATCTGAGCGGACGGGAAAAAGGTGTTCACCTTTTTGATTCCAGGCATTCAATGGAACAGGCTCTTACTGATATTGCGTTTGGCGCCGGTGAAATAATTGAGGCTGCACATTCTCAGCCTGTTATGTCACGGCGAGATGGTTGTGATTGCGCTATTGGTATGAATTTAAATATTCGTAGTGACGGCAGTCTGTTTCCATGTTTTAAAATGGAGGAGCGCATCGGTCATATTAGTGAACTTGGGGTGACAGACGCGCTTAAAAAGATTAGGGATAATCCACATCCTGCCTATAATCTCAAAACCTGTCGTAATTGTCCTCTCAACACTCTTTGCGGAGGTGGTTGTCGTTCGGATAATTTTCTATTTACCGGAACAGAGGAGCCGCTTTGTGGTTCATGGCGGGTACAAGTATTGGGCGAGTTGCTGGCCGAAGACTGTGTAAGTGCAGTTAACTGGTCCCTCCCTCATCTTCATGCAGAAGCTTTAAGAAGAGGCATAGATGCACCGGAAACCCTTAAACAGGTTCAACAATCAAGACATTGCATAGAAATTTGAAAAGGTGTTTTTTAATTAGTCCCGGTTTGTCAGGAGGGTAATTTTAATAATTGTTTTTTACCCACTGTGCGGTTCGTTTTAAGGCTTCTTCGTTTGAGTATTTTTGAGTGTAGCCAAAATCTTTTTCTGCTTTATCTGTTTTGATGGTGTAATTAGTACTTATATAATTGAGTGCAAAACGGGAAAGGGCGGGATGAATCTGTACAAACGGTTTAATTATAAAAGTAAATAATTCAATTAAAACTGCCACTGGAAATAAAAACCATACCGGGATCCATAAATCTTTTGGTCTGATTTTAATCCCCGCTTCTTCAATTATTGGACAGATAGCTTCAAAGATATTTTCAGGAGGATTATCGGTAATAAAATAAATTTCCCTGTCAGGTTTAACATTTCCCTCAAGAAGCTCTTTGGCTAAAAGAATATGAGCATGGGCAATATTGCCGCAATACACATGCATTGATTTTGCTTTTTTATTACCGATTTTAAGAAACGGCCATTTTTTAGCCATTTTTATGAGATTTGGAAGATGGTAGGGATCATTCTCACCATAGATTCCTCCGGGTCTTATAACTGCCGCTTTAAGATCTTTAGATTCAATATTTTGAACCATCTGTTCAGCAACTGCTTTTGATTCTGCATAGGCACCGTATAGTTTTTTGGGTAAAGGTGTGTTTTCATCAGCGTCAATAACGGGCTTTTTAGCAAACAGAACATCAACAGAACTTGTGGCAACAAGAACTTTAACTCCGTTTTTTATACACCCGTCAATAATGTTTTTTGTCCCGTCAACATTTACACTGAAAACATCCTCTCTTTTATGAGTACCCCAGTCAACCATTGCAGCAAGATGTAAAACCACATCAATACCTTCAAGCGCGCTAAATATTGTATCTCTGTCTCTTATATCTCCTTTAATATATTTAACGTTCAAGTTTGAGATATTTTCAATTTCGATATTTTCTTTAGTACTTAAAATTCTAATTTCACCGGCATCAATAAGTGCTGACTCTTTAGCAAGTTCATATAGAACTGCACGGCCTACAAATCCGTTTCCGCCTGTAATTAAAATGTTGGTTTTTTTGTTTGTGTTCATTTTGTTTGACAACCTTTATTCGATAAATTTTATATTAAGTTTAAAAAGGATGATTTGATAATTATCTTATTGCAATTCCCGCAAGTACAAAGCCTGCGCTATAAAGAATATCTGTCTCAAGAACATTCCACCAGCCATCTTCCCATGAATCCTGAGCAACAAAGCCACCGTCCCAGATGTCTTCCTGTTTCCAGTGAAACATTGAATGGGCAGGTGTTCCTGCACTTGTGGGCTCAGGGTTGTCCCAGCAGATTGCTTTGGCCGGAGCACCTGGAGAGAGATTGGGCATATTTACATAGTTTGGGCCGCCAACTGCAAATCCGGGAGGCGGAGGAGAGAAAGGACCCCATTCCATATGGTAAACAGCTGTTACACCTTTACCGACTCTTGTGGCCATTGCGTAGCCATTAGGGTTTCTTCCCATGAGCCAGTGCCATTGATCACGAGCTACCTGGAGGTATTTTGTATCTCCTGTAATTTTTGAAACAACTGAGAGCAGGTGAGTTTTTTCTGAGAGATTTGCATTGTGTCCCCAGTAATAATCATTTATTGAGCTTACAACCAGATAACCATCTTTTGCCGCGATTGGCATAAGTTCATCCCCAGCAGCTATCATCTGCTTTTTAGCAAAGTTTCTAATGTCTTCAGGAGTCTGTGAATCAAGTGCAAGAGAACCTAGACCATAACGGGAAATATTAACCCAGGAGCCTGTTACTATCAGCTTAGGATCTTCAAGCTCTTCCCATTTGTACTTAAACAGCATGTTTTTTAGCTCTGCAAGGGCTGACTGATCTCTGAAGTTTAGCCACATTTCAGCAGCGGCAGCAAATCTTGCGGCGTGATCATTGTGTTCAGGATCATCGTCCCATCTGGGCTGAGGGCTGCCTTTGCCATCCATTTTGATATTCTCAGGATGAGCTTTGAGCCATTCCCATCCCATTTTAGCTGCAGTTTCATATTTGGCGGCAACGTCAGCATATGGAGGGAATTTTTTATAAATAACAGCAGCTTTTGCTAAAACTGATACAGCTTTCGCAGCTGCGGAAGAGCTGATTCCTCTAATCCAGCGAACGGTGTCATCTTTATCTGCAGGAATTACACTTGTCCAGGCTCTTACTGCTTCGCTGTGTCTGAATGCTCCATCTTTCTGCTGCATTGACATGATCCAGTCAAGTCCCCAGGTAACTTCATCAAGAAGATCAGGAACACCATTGCCGGATTCAGGAATATTCTGATCATTATCTAAAAAGAGATCAGGAGAGAGCAGATATGCTTCAAGAAGAATCTGTGCTGAAGGACCGGTTGACGGAATATACATATCGAAGTTGCCAGCATCAAACCAGCCTTTTTTAATCTGCTCACCGGGCCACCACTGTTTGTCTGGATCATCCTGCCATTTTTTTACCTTGTCAGGATATGTCTCATAGTCCCAGCCCACATCAGGGTAGACGTGGGATACGCCTTTTCTTAAATATTGATCTCCATCCCACTGTGCATATGGCATATCAAGAGATGTACGGGTTCTCTGAAAATAGAAACTTTTAACAAGAGCAACTTCTGTTTTGTGATATACTTTCCAGTATTCATCAATTACAAACGGATCACTTTGCTGATTGCCGGCAAAAACAGTGTAGGTTCCAGGGGTATCAAGAGATGAAATATCCACCTGCC
>JAFGVO010000142.1 GCA_016937935.1 Deltaproteobacteria bacterium
AATCTGGGATGCAAAAATATCAACTTCATCAGGATCAGAATCATTTAACTTAACCCATTTAGGAACCTGATTACCTGACTCATCATCAACCCAAACTATATTCTTTGGTGAATCTTTAAGTATAATTTTCCACTTTGGAATTCGGGTCCAGACGATTTCATGAAGAGAAACAGGAAGAGATTTGGTTATATATGCATTAATTGCTTCATTGGGTGAAGAGAAAATATATTCATCCAATATTCTAAAAGAATCAATTTTCGCTTTTTTAATCAGTTTTAGTAACTCCGGTGTTATAACATCACCCGTATTACCTATAACTTTTTCAGTTTTAGGATCAATAATTCTTTCTCCAAGAAAAAAGTCAATACATTTACCGCAAAGCTGATCTTCTAATGTTTCAATAGTCTTCTTACCCTTTGAAATTACCTCTACTAACTTTGTTCTATTAGTTGGAAAAGATCTGGTAAGATAGTAACAGCCTATTGCCATATCCTGACTAGGCACAGTAATTGGTTTGCCGTTAGCAGGTGAAAACAGATTGTTACTGCTCATCATAAGCATTTTAGCTTCTATCTGAGCTTCAACTAACAAAGGTATGTGAACTGCCATCTGGTCGCCGTCAAAGTCAGCATTAAATGCAGCGCACACAAGCGGATGAAGCTGAATAGCCTTCCCATCCGTTAAAACCGGTTCAAATGCCTGTATTCCAAGGCGATGCAATGTAGGAGCTCTGTTAAGAAGAACCGGATGATCATTAATTACCTCTTCCAAAACATCCATAACCTCGGGTTTATTAGCTCTTTCAAGAAGTTTTTTAGCCGATTTAATGTTATGAGATATTCCTCTGTTAACAAGCTTATTCATAATAAATGGCTTAAACAGCTCAAGTGCCATCTTTTTTGGAAGACCACAATTATGAAGTTTAAGCTCAGGACCTACAACAATAACTGAACGGCCGGAATAGTCAACTCGTTTTCCAAGAAGATTTTCTCTAAAACGGCCTTGCTTTCCAGTAAGCATATCATTCAGAGATTTTAAAGGTCTTTTACCCGTTCCGGTAACAGGACGCCCGCGGCGTCCATTATCTATCAATGAATTTACAGCTTCCTGAAGCATTCTTTTTTCATTTTTTATAATAATCTCTGGCGCCTCAAGATCAAGAAGACGCTTAAGCCGGTTGTTTCTGTTTATTACTCTCCTGTAAAGATCATTAAGATCGCTTGTTGCAAATCTTCCGCCGTCAAGCTGTACCATAGGTCTTAAATCCGGTGGAATAACAGGAACAACATCAAGAATCATCCATTCAGGCTTGGATTGAGAATTCAAAAACATTTCCGCAACCTGAAGCCTTTTAATAACATTTTGCTTTTTTGCACCGCTTTTTTCATTAAGCATACTTTTTAGATCAGAAACAAGCTTTGGCACATCAATTTTCTGAAGTAAAATTTTAACAGCTTCAGCACCCATTCTGGCATCAAAAAGATCTCCGTATTTTTTTCTGAATTTTCGAAAATCCACTTCACTTAAAAGCTGTTTTTCCATAAGCGGAAGATTACCGGGATCAATAACCACATAGGAGTTAAAATATATAATTTTTTCAAGATCCCGCGGCGATATATCCAAAAGAAGAGCAATATAGCTGAATGTACCTTTAACAAACCAGACATGCGCAACCGGCGCAGCCAGATCAATATGACCCATTCTTTCCCGTCGTACTTTAGAGCGCGTAACTTCTACGCCGCACCGTTCACATACTACACCCTTGTATCTTATTGAACGGAATCTTCCGCAAAAGCATTCCCAATCTCTGGTGGGTCCGAATATTTTTTCACAAAAAAGGCCGTCTCTTTCAGGTTTATGAGTTCTGTAGTTGATGGTCTCGGGTTTTTTTACTTCCCCGAATGACCATGAATAAATTTCTTCCGGTGATGCAATAGATATTCTTATTGCATCAAAATTTTCGAGGTCTCTCAAAGCTTTCCTCCCTTAATGCAGGCTTTTATTTTTAAAGCCAGAGGCACTGCTGCCGAAGCAGATTAATTACTATCTTCTTCTTTTGGTTCGATTACATTGTTAAAAAGATCAGAAAAAACTTCTTCAGCACTGCTGGAAGAATCAATTCTGCCTTCAATTTCTTTTTTCACTTCTGAAGCTTCTTTAATATCATTCTTATTAATAAGATCAATTTTCAAGCCCAGGGATCTTAATTCACTTACCAATACATTAAATGCTTCCGGAATTCTGGGTTTGGTTTTATTTTCATTTTTAATAAGCGTTTCATAAACATCAACCCTTCCTTCCACATCATCAGATTTAACAGTAAGAAATTCCTGAAGAACATGAGCTGCACCGTAAGCTTCAAGCGCCCATACTTCCATTTCACCAAAACGCTGTCCGCCGAACTGTGCTTTTCCGCCCAGAGGCTGTTGCGTAACAAGTGAATATGGACCCGTTGCCCTTGCATGTATTTTATCTTCAACAAGATGGGCAAGCTTAAGCATATAAATTTTGCCTATTGTAACAGGATTTTCAAATTTATCTCCTGTCCTGCCGTCATAAATATACCGTTTGCCGGTTTCATGTTTCCAAAAAGAAAAATGTCTGATAACATCACCAATATTTTTAATTCTCTCTTCATGACCGGCTAAATTGATATTCTTCCGGAATTTGTAGGATGAAAAGTCTGTTTTTATCATAGGATAATATAATTTCCCATAGGGCATACTATTATCAAACTGTTTTTCAGATACTCCGGAATCTCTATTTTCAGTAATGCTCTCGGTTAATTTTTCATACTGTTCATCCGAAAAATCCTGTTTTTTTAATGATTTTCTATTTTTAATTACCTCAGGATCAATCACAATATTCGGAAGTGCCGCATACCAGTTTTTAATTTGATTTATTTCAGCCTCATCGGGGTAATATGCCTCAAAAACACTGAACAAATCATCATTTTTAAGTGCCTGAGCAATTGAATCTGCTGACACACCCTTTTTAAGATAAAAAACAGTCACACCTGTTTCAGGACATGTAATTCTTCCATTGTATTTAAAAATAAGTTCTGAAAGAATATCTTCAAAATTTCTGTTTTCAACTATGCTTTTATTGATGATACTTTTATCAAAATCATCAAAAGTTAAATATGAAACTGTATTTCCTCTCAAAGGATCAAGCATGGGAGCTTTGTTATATCGGACAAGATCACTAAGAACAATAAGTTTATTGATCTGCTCCTCATTAGCTGAATTAAAAATATTTGTAATAGATTTATAACCAAGAGTGTCAAGTGCATAACCAAGGTGAGTTTCAAGAATTTGCCCAAGATTCATCCGGCTCGGAACTCCAAGGGGATTAAGAACAATATCAATTGCTGTACCGTCGGGCATAAAAGGCATATCTTCAACTGGCAGTATTTTTGAAATTACACCCTTGTTTCCGTGACGTCCGGCCATTTTATCACCCTCAGAAATTTTCCGTTTCTGGGCTATAAAAACACGGACAAGCCTATTCACTCCATGTGGAAGCTCGTCTTTGTTTTCACGGGTAAATTCCATTATATCAACAACCTTACCGTTTTCACCGTGAGGAAGTGTGTATGACGTATTTCTGACCTCTCTGGCCTTTTCACCGAAAATCGCTCTTAAAAGCTTTTCTTCAGCAGAAAGTTCTGTTACGCCCTTGGGAGTAACTTTACCTACAAGGATATCACCCGGAGAAACTTCAGAGCCGATTTTAATAATTCCTGATTCATCAAGCTTTGAAAGTGCCTCAGGACTGACATTTGGAATATCTCTTGTGATTTCTTCTTCACCTAGCTTTGTATCTCTTGCCTCTACTTCATGCTCTTCAATATGGATTGATGTATAAACATCATCAATAACCATTCGCTCAGACAAAAGAATAGCGTCCTCGTAGTTATAACCTTCCCAAGGCATAAAGGCCACAAGAACATTTTTACCAAGAGCAATTTCGCCTTTATAAGATGACGGGCCGTCAGCTATGATATCACCAGATTTTACAATCTGGTCTTTATTGACTATTACTTTCTGATCAAAACATGTTCCATGGTTGGATCTGCAAAATTTAAGAAGATCATATCTATCAATATGACATGCCTTAATTTTGAATTTTTTGGATGCAGCCATCTTTATTCGGCCGATTACAAAATCACTGTCAATTCTGTCGCCTGCACTAATAACAAGAGCATTTGCCGGATCAGAGGCTTTTTTATCAATAAGATCCTGGGCAGCATAACAGCCCCGCACTTTCTCATCAAAGTCTTCATCCTTAAGAGAAATTTCTTCCAGGGCATCCTGAAAACCGTCATGCCGGACTATTTCAATATAATCAGCAGCCACATTTAAAACAGCACCATCATGTTTGGATATAATTGAAGCACCTGAATCTTTTGCCACCCGATGTTCAAGGCCGGTCATTACATATGCTGAATCAGTAATCAAAAGCGGTACAGCCTGACGCTGCATATTTGTTCCCATAAGAGCCCTGTTTGCATCATCATGCTCGAGGAAAGGAATCAAGGCCGCTGCAACAGAAACCATTTGAAGAGGCGAAACCCTGATATGATCAACCTGCTCTGAACTAATCATTGAAAATTCGTGTTCACCCTCACTTAAAAAGGTGGCAGGAAGCATGGGTTCTTTAATTGAACCGTCTTCATTAAGCGCTATATCCGGTGATGCCACTGTAAATGCATCTTCCTGATAGGCATCAAAATAAGCATAATTGTCTGTAATTTTACCATCCTTAAAAGGGGTAAGAGGCGTTTCAATAAACCCAAAATCATTAATCTTTGCATAGATTGCCAAAGAACCGATAAGGCCGGCATTAGGACCTTCCGGAGTTTCAATCGGACAGATCCTTCCGTAATGAGTAGCATGAACATCACGAACTTCATATCCTGCCCTCTCTCTTTTCAAGCCACCCGGGCCCAGTGCAGAGAGTTTTCTTTTATGCGTCAGCTCTGAAAGAGGATTTGTCTGATCCATAAACTGGGAAAGCTGACTTGTTCCGAAAAAATCCTTAACTGCCGAAGCAATAGGTCTCGTATTTATGAGGGCTTGGGGAGTAATTCCGGAAATATCCTGAATTGTCATTCTCTCACGAACATCACTTTCCATTCTGCTGAGCGATGCTCTGAGTGCATTTTGAAGAAGTTCGCCTGAACGCCGTACTCTTCTGTTTCCCAGATGATCGATATCATCAATGCAGCCGATATTATTGCAAAGATCAAGAAGATATCTGATAACACTAATAATATCATTCCTGGATAATACGCGTCCCTTAAAGAGTTTAACCCTTGTTATACCCAAATTTTTGATCTTTCTGATATGCCGGCTTTTAATTTCGGTTCCTTTGTCGATTACAACATCAGAATATTCATCTTTAATATCTTCAGCCAAAACCCTTCCTACAAGAAGTTTGCGAATATGATCAGAATCCAGATACTCAGCTTTTACCTGCTCATCCCAGAAATCATAATCTTTACCTGAATATACTCTTTCAACACCATTTTTTATCACCTTTACATCTGTACGTCCGATACTTTTAAGAATCCTCGCTGATTCGGGAGTAATTTTTTCTCTAAATTCAACAACTATCTCGCCAGTAGAATCATCAACAATATTTTGGGCAGATTCCCAGCCTATTATTTTATCTTCCCAATTTTTCTGAACAATGCACAAACGCACTTCTTCAAATGGATAATCATTAAAGATTTCAAATTCAACATCTTCACTTGTTTTGAACTTTAAAATCCGGCCTCTGGTTTCTGCGGTTATTGTTTGTGCAATCGATTCTGTAACCGCTTCTCCGGCATTGATAATTATCGAACCCTGTGAATCAAGAATTGTCTCAGCTGCAATTTTCCCGAGAATACGATCATCAAGACGAAGCTTTTGATTCATCTTATAGCGTCCCACATCGGCTAAATCATATTTACGGGTTGAAAAATAAAGTGACTCAGCCATTACACGGGCATTGGCTTCAGTAAAAGGCTCGCCCGGACGAAGACGGCCGTAAATTTCTTTTAAAGCTTCTTCCTCGGTTTTTGTTTTATCATGGGCTATAGTATTTTTTATATAATCATTATGATTAAAAAGTTCTAAAATCCGATCATTATCTTCATACCCCAGAGCCCTTAAAAGAACAGAAACATGCTGTTTTCTTTTTCTGTCAATGCGTACATACATTACATCTTTAATAACATCAACTTCAAACTCAAGCCAAGCGCCTCTATATGGCACTATTTTACAGCCGTATATTTTTTTAATTTTGTCATAACTGTAAAATACTCCGGGAGACCTGTGGAGCTGAGACACTATTACACGTTCTGCGCCGTTAATGACAAAAGTTCCCTGATCAGTAAGTATCGGGAGATTAACCATAAAGATTTCCTGCTCTTTAATCTCACCGGTTTCTTTATTTATGAGCTGAACCTTCATCTGTAATGGAACGCCATAAGTAATATGTCTTTTTCTGCATTGATTAGCATCATATTTAAGTCTGTAAGGCTTATTATCTATATCAACAATTTTACAGCTTCTATACTTTTGGTGATAGCAGCTGTGATATAAACATGCCCTTCCCTTTTTGGCTTCAGGACATTTTTTACATCTTCCCAGACCCAGGGAATACTCAATAAACTCAACAGCAAGTTTTCCAACATGATCCTGAATAGGAAAAATATCGTTAAAAACTTCCTGCAAGCCGGTATTCATTCGATCACCGGGTTCCTGTCCTGCCTGTAAAAATGTTCGGTAAGCCTCTTTTTGGACTTCAATAAGATTGGGAATTTTAAGCTGTAATTTTTTTTTGTTTGAAAACACCAGTTTTTTTGAATCGCCGGCGCTTAATTCTGTAACATTAAGCATCTAGGGTCACTCCTTCATGCTAATATAAAAAAGAAAATAAAAGTCGCAAAATAATACTCTAATATAATTAAAGTGTCAAGTATCCATTTTTTTATTTTCTGAAAAATTTTATAAATTTATAAAAAGAAAAAAAGGACTGTTTAAAAACAGTCCTTTTTCGGTATTTTTTTCAAAAAAATTATTTGATAGAAACAGAAGCACCTGCATCTTCAAGTTCTTTCTTAAGTTTTTCAGCTTCATCTTTATCTATGCCTTCTTTAACATTAACAGGAACAGATTCAACAAGTTCCTTTGCTTCTTTAAGGCCAAGACCGGTAATACCGCGTATAGCTTTGATTACCTGTATTTTTTTATCGCCAAAACTTTCCATATGAACATCAAATTCTGTTTGTTCTTCTACCACAGCAGCACCGGCTGCAGGAGCAGCAGCAACAGCTACAGGTGCAGCCGCTGAAACGCCCCAGCGTTCTTCCAGCTCTTTTACAAAATCATTTATTTCTACTACTGTAAATTTCTCAAGCGCTTCAATAATTGCATTTTTATCCATTATATCCTCCATTGAATTGTTTTTATAAACTTAAATATTAATTTACTCGCTTTTTTTCTCAGCATAATTTGATAAAACACCGAGAAGATTTCGGCTTGGTGCACTGCAAAGTGAAACAAAGTTTCTTGCAGGCGTCTGCAAAAGAGAGAGCAGAGTAGCTCTAAGTTCGTCTTTACCGGGAAGTTTGGACAATGCCTCAACTTCCTCAGCGCCGCAAACTCTGCCTTCAATATATCCACCTTTGATCTCAAGACTTTTATTTTTTTTATCTTCAATAAATTTTGAAAGAGTCTTAACACCGGCAGTAATGTCTTCATAATCAACTGCAACAGCAACCGGGCCAACAAACAATTTAATAAATTCTTCATCAACACCGGCATTTTTCAATGCAATCCGACTAAGTGTATTTTTCACAACCTTAAATTTTGTGCCGCTTTCACGAAGCTGATTTCTAAGGTCACTGATACGTTCTACTGTTAAACCACGATAATCAGTAACAGTTATTGCCTTTGCATCTTTAAAAAGCAACTCAAGCTCTTCAAGAGCCTTTGTTCTGACTTCATTTATATGAGCCATTTCAACGCCTCCTTTCATAAAATAAAAACCACTGAATCCGATTGAAGACAGTGGTTGTTATTTTCATAATATGTTTAAATTACAAATTAGAATCAACAGGCCTCGACTGGCAGCATAGCAATTAAGATTTTCATCACCAGTTGTCT
>JAFGVO010000143.1 GCA_016937935.1 Deltaproteobacteria bacterium
CCTGACTTCTCGTCTGTCCTCTGGGCGTTTTAGGTGCCATATCTCTCATTTCATTAAAAAAATAATTTTTTTATTTTTTTTAGCTCCTTTTTTGCATACCATACAAATGTCTGGTAAACAATAAAAAACAGACCTCCTCCCGGAGGAGCCGGAAAAACGGAATTTGTCGCCCGAATTACCGTTTTTTCCGGCGCTTTTTTTGTTCAATTAAATAAACCCTTTTAAAATAAAGACAAAATACCCTTTTATTACAGTATGATTGAGATTTTAACAATTAACGTAATCCGACTTTTATTCTTGTTGTTTTTTCATAAATGTACTAGTGTAAATATAGCTATGATAAAAAAATATAATGAAATTGAATTACTTGCAGATATAACCAGTGGATTTGAAATAACTCTGATTATTCTAGATATGAAGGGTGAAATTCTATTCTCAAACTGGGCACTTGATAAAAAACTTGGCAATCCTCCAAAATCTCTGGAGCAGCTTGCCGGACTTCTCGCGTCAAACCCGAAAGCCCGCAACAATTTTATACATTATGTTCATTCTACAGATATTACAGAAATTTTTTATACAGAATTCGATATTAAAAAAATAAACACTTCCATTGAAAACAATACAGGGACATTTAAATTTTTAGCCTCTCCTGTAACATGGAAAAAAAAAGACGCTATAGCTGTACGAATCAAGGATATCACAAGAGAGAGTCTTCTGTTTGATGAAGTTGCAAATCTTGAGCGCCTTGCAGCAGCGGGACAGATAGCAGCCGGTATAACCCATGAATTCAATAACATTCTAACAGCAATGATGGGATGGACTCAGATTGCCCAGAGAGCCGCAGGAGATAATATCCAGGTTCTTGATGCACTTAGAACCATTGACAGCAATGCCCAGAGAGCAAAGAAAATCGCATCTGATCTTCTAGACATCACAAGACCTCCATCTGTTGACAATATTATGTCAGTGTCAATTTCTGACACTCTTGAAGAGACACTTAAACTTTTAAACTGGGATATAAATAATGCCAATATCAAAGTCTACAAGCACTTTGAAGATAGTGGAACATGCAAGGGAAGCCCCACACGTCTCATGCAGGTTTTTGTAAATATTATTAAAAACGCAATAGATGCTACACCCCCTTTTGGTATTCTTGACATTATTGTACAAAAACAGGATGAAAATGTTGTGACCACATTTTCTGATTCCGGTTCAGGAATCCCGGACCATCTCCTCGAAAATATTTTTAAGCCTTTTTTCACAACAAAAAGCAGGGATGGTTCGACCCACGGAGGAAGTGGCCTTGGTTTATCAATATCCAAAAAAATCATTGAAGACACCGGTGGAACAATTAACATTTATAACAGAGAACAGGGCGGTGCTGTTGTTGAACTATCACTGCCATGCTCAAATACAATATCTAAAGAGACAGAATTAATTAGAGAAACCCCTTCAACACTGCCTCCCGGCATCGCAGTTCTTGTGGTTGATGATGAACCTGATATTTGTGAAATGATAAATACAGCGCTATCGTTAAGAGGTGCACATGTTATAAGCGCAACAAATGGTGAAAAAGCTGTAGAACTTTGCAAAAGAGAATTTTTTAATGCTGCATTTTTAGATTATTCAATGGATGGGCTGTCAGGATATGAACTTTATAAACAGATTAAGAATATCCAGCCTGATTTGCCAATAATATTTATGAGTGGAGTTGAATTACCCAAAAAAATGGATCCTCTCTCATTTAAATTCTTAAAGAAACCATTCGATCTTCGTGAGATACAGATTGAACTTCATAATCTTCTGCAATAACAAAATTAGAATTTTCAAATAGCGCGCTGTACTTTATTCAAAATAAATTAATTTTTTTTTTTGAATATCTAAATAACATGCTACAAATTAGTATGTTATTAAAATGAAATAGATTTTTGCCGGAGTGACAACGTTGGAATATAGACAAAAAATTGGAGTTATAATTGATTCAATACACGAATCCTATCAAAGCGGAATCTGGAATGGAATTGCAAAAAGATCCGGCGAGTTAAAAATTAATCTCATTTCCTTTATAGGAACAAGCCAGGATGGTATCGACTTTTTTGATACCCATTATGATATTGTTGAAGAATTCGCAAGAAACAGTCACCTTGACGGCGTAATTGTTTTCTCCGGTAGTATGACCGAACACCATGGAAACAGTTTTACAAAAGAGTTCTGCAAAAAATTATCAGAGATACCTCTTATTACTGTATCTGAGAAGGTTGAAGACTACCCTTCTATTTTAGTTGAAAACGGCTCGGGTGTTCTAAGCATGGTAGAGCATTTTGTTACTCACCACAATTTGAACAGAATAGCTTTTGTAAGAGGTCCCCACGATCATCAGGAGGCCGAAGAGCGTTATAATGCATATAAAAAAGGGCTTCAACTAAACAATATTAAATTTGATCCGGAGCTGGTTGTTGATGGAGGTTTTCTCCCTGTTGACGGGGTAAATGCTATAAAACATCTGATTGATAACAACATTCAGTTTGATTCTGTAATTACAGTAAGTGACAGTACCGCTTTTGGAGTTTTAAAAGAGCTTGCAGATCAGGGACTCCATGTTCCGGGGGATATTGCCGTATCGGGATTTGATGATGTTGAGGAAGCAAAAACCATACGTCCCGCCCTCTCTACAATAAGTCAGCCACTTTTTGATATTGGAAAAGCTGCTGTTGATAAAATCTTAAAAATGGCAGATGGAAACAATGCCGACAATGACATTTTTCTTCCAACTTATCCAGTGTTCAGACGTTCATGCGGCTGTTTTTCTGAAGAGGTTCAAAATGCAAAAGCCCTTCATAAGAATAAAAACGGTCTTACTAAAGAACAGTTGATACATCTGCTCTCAAGAATAATACTTGATGAATCAGATAAGTCATCAAGCAGCTTTCCGGGAGTTGAACAGGTTACAGAAATGGTTGGCAATCTTATTGGCTCTCTGGTTATGGATGTTAAAAAACCGTTAATCAGAAATATCTTTTTAAATGAAGTTGATATTCTTCTTTTTAAAACAGAGAAGTTTTCAAACAGTATCACACTTCTCTACAAATTATTAAAAGAACTTACAGTAAATATAGCAACCCTCTTTAATGATAAACACGAAATGTCAGATGCAAGTGATTATCTGCAGCAGGCTCAGACTCTTATAACAAGACACAAATTATTTGAAGAGATAAGGGCACAAAAGGGAGACAGTTATACAAAGCTTAAAATTTCTGTAACAAGTCAGAGAATAATAAGCTCTTTTGAACAGCGTGAGATGCTCTCTCAAATTTCAAAAGGTTTTCCGGAGCTTGGAATAGAGAGCTTTACCCTGGCACTATTTGAAGAAGAGGCTCTTAAACGAACCAGCTGGATCTATAACGATGATGTACTGCTTCTTCTCGCTTATAATTTAAAAGACAACAAGACCATATTTCCAAGAAACCGCAACTCCTTTTACGGAGACAGTATAATTCCAAGAGAGATTACACCGGTCAATAAAGCTCAAAACCTCCTGTTTCTTCCTCTGTTTTATAAAGATGAGTATCTGGGTTATACCGTTATGGAATATGTAAAAGGCCCTCCTCACTTTATGTACGAAGAGCTGAGACTGCACCTGAACAGTGCAATAAAAAGCTCCATGCTTTTAAAAAGATTTAAAACCCAGTCCCTTATGGATGAGATGACAGGTGTTTTTAACAGAAGAGGTTTTTTTCTCAATGCCTCACCAATTCCGGTTGAAGCTAAACAGACAGGCAAGGATTTTATGCTTGTTTACGCGGACGTGGATGGTCTTAAACAGATCAATGACACATATGGCCATGACGAAGGTGATGTTGTCATAAATGGCTGTGCACAGGTTTTGAAAGAAACATTCAGAGATAGGGATATTATTGGCAGGGTTGGAGGAGATGAATTTATTGTTGCTCTCGAAACTTCTGAACTTGAAGGTCTAAAACAGAGACTTGAAAACAGATTTGAAATAAACGTTGAAAAATTTAATAAAAGCATTAATAAACCATATAAGCTTAGTGTATCTTTAGGTTTCGCATCGGAAAACTCAAAATCGGAAATTTCACTTGAAGATCTCATCAAACATGCTGATGAAATGCTTCTTGCAATCAAAAAGAAAAAACACAGCAAGCTTAAATCCTGATAAAATGTCAAAATCCTGATAAAAATAATAAAAAAATTGCGAGGTAAAAATGGACAACTTAAACATTGATAACGAGACAATTAAAATTTTAGAAGAATACGGTTTTAATAGTATTCCTTTTAGTGATCTTCAAAAGGAGATCAGAGATAATGGATTTAATCCGTCAAAAGGAAAATCAAAATCAGCAATTAAACCTTTATCAAGTGATCTCATGACAGAGTATCCCGAAAATGAAAACGAGACAAAAAAAGCATTTGAAGCTGCGGGGAAAAAAGCAATTGAAAATGGAGAAGTTGCAGTTGTTATTTTAAACGGGGGCATGGCTACCCGCTTTGGTGGTGTTCCTAAAGGTGCAGTTGAAATTGTAAACGGAAGAACATTTTTAGATTACAAAATTTCCCAGGCAAAAAAAGCAGGTAATGGAAAAAGCCCGGTTATTCTAATGAACAGCTTTGCCACAATGGATGCGACCCGCAAGCACATAAACGAGCTCAATCCTGACATTGAAATTTTAGACTTTCACCAGTTTATATCTCTCAGAATGACAGACAATGGAGACGTTTTCAAAACAGATGAAGGCGCTCCATCACTGTATGCCCCGGGACACGGAGATTTCCCTTTTGCACTTAAAGAGAGCAAGATACTCGAAAAGCTCAAAAATCTCGGAATAAAATATATAACACTCTCAAATGTTGATAACCTCGGAGCGGGACTTGATCCAGTTGTCATAGGCATGCACATTCTAAATAAAAAGCCCATGTCAGTTGAACTTGTTAAAACATACCCGGGCGATGTGGGAGGATTTCCTGCAATTGAAAATGATAAAGATGTAATAATGGAGGCATTCAGACTTCCGGAGAGTTTTGATAAAGATTCAATTGAAGTTTTTAACACCAACACTTTTGTTTTTAATATAGAAACCCTTGATATGGCCCCGGAACTTACCTGGTTTATGGTTAAAAAAAATGTGGGTGGTAAAAGTGCAATTCAGTGGGAGAGGCTTGTGGGACAGCTTACACAGTTTGTTGAGGTATCTTGGCTTGTTGTGCCAAGAGAGGGTGAAAACAGCCGTTTTATACCAATAAAAACTGTTGAAGATATTGACATCAATCAGGATATTCTAAAAGCAGTTCTGAAGAAACAACAGATACTTTAAATTTGTGAAACAGATTTCCAAACAGATTTACCGTATTGTTTTTTTTACCCTTCTGTTTATTTTAGTTACATCCATAAGTGGCGCATCTGATACAAATCAAAAAAAATCCTGCACACAAACGTCATGCTCTGAATATCCGCCTGCTGTAAAAGCTCTGGCTCCTGTTGCGAGAATCCTGATTATAGATGCAGCAATGTATTCAGGAATGGCTGCAATATGGCCACAGGCATATGCTCCTTCAAAATCTAGCAGTGCTCAGTTAAAAAAAAGCTGGAATCAGGCTCCCTACTGGAACAGACACAGCACCTTTTTTGAACTTGATGATGACCCGTGGCAAATTAATGGAATTTTGCACGGAGTATACGGTTCCGAAGCATATATTGCAGCGAGAACCTGGGGCAAAGGCCCCGTCCCCTCATTTTTT
Source organism: Deltaproteobacteria bacterium (assembly GCA_016937935.1). Classification (GTDB taxonomy): domain Bacteria; phylum Myxococcota_A; class Polyangia; order JAAYKL01; family JAAYKL01; genus JAFGVO01. The sequence goes on from JAFGVO010000143.1 coordinate 5,758, forward strand.
TACTCCCTCTTTGCGTCACTAACCTGGGAGTACATGATTGAAGGATTTTACCAGCAGCCATCAGCAATAGACATGATGTGGACACCTGTTGCGGGTACAGTATTAGGAGAACTGCGCTATCAGCTCCTTGTAATTGCCCACAGAAAAATATCAAAAAAAGCTGCGAGAATAACAGTAATGACACTTATAGATCCAATAGGACAACTGGAACGCCTAATCTGCGGCTGCAGGTTCAAACCTTAATATTTGTTTATTTCAGGGGTATTTTTTTTTGTATTGGTAATAGAATTTCAGAACCCGGTTTATATAGTTGTGAGTCATCTGATATGGAGGCACTCCGCTGTATTTTCTTACGGCGCCCTCACCTGCGTGATACCCGGCGATTGTTAAGACCATATCTCCGTTAAACAGATTTGCCAGGTGACGAAGGTACTTTGTGCCTCCCATAATATTCTGATGGGGATCAAAAGGATTTGTACATCCCATTCTTTTTCCCGTTGCGGGCATAAGCTGCATAAGCCCCTGAGCTCCGGCTATAGATACAACCCTATAATCATAATCTGATTCTACCCTAATAATTGCCCTTATAAATGCCTGTGGTACAGAATGTGTTTTTGACGCCAGCATTATAGATGCGTCATATCTGGAATATCTTGCCGGGTCATGATCCTTTGCTGTAATTGGAACAACTCCAGGCCTGGCTTTTCTCTCATCGGGGGTCTTCAGATAGATCTTATACTTTTTCTTTCCATGACCTGTGGGAGAAAGATTTGTAAAATGAATTGTGCCGTCTTTTGCAGTGTAGGAATAAATATCCGCATTTGCAGCAAATGAAATAACCATCATTAAAATTGATGTTAACAGTAAAAATTTATAATCTCTTTTTTTCATACCAGTACCTTTTTAATAAGGTTTTTACTTTTGATCCAGTTTTGGGACCTTTTATTCAAATTTTAACAATCTTTTCAATTTTAATAACTCTTGACCTATATTGTAAAATTTCATAAAATCCTTCTAATTTTGCGGGATTAACTCAGTGGTAGAGTGTTAGCTTCCCAAGCTGAAAGTCGCGAGTTCGAATCTCGTATCCCGCTTTTTAGATTTGCATAAGTAATTTTTTTTTTTGCAAAATCATTTATTTTTTAGAAAGCTCAGGATTCATGCTGGTAAAAACCTACACAAAACACGACTTCACCCTCTTCTACTTTGATCAGTACGGAACTTATTCTGATTTAATTGACGCAATCAACAACTACATTGATCAGGGAACAACAACCAAAGAGCTGTTCTATTTTGATTCAGATGCCCAGTTTATTACCCCCGAACAGGTTAAAAAAATTGTAGACGTTGCAAAGAGAGCCACAAAAGTGAGAACTCCCGGCGGAAAAACAGCTCTTATGTACGGCAGAATATCACTATATGGCCTTGGAAGAGTCTATA
>JAFGVO010000144.1 GCA_016937935.1 Deltaproteobacteria bacterium
ACAATCTAATATACTGAAATTATTAAACTTTATCCACATGCACGTGGGCCTCCGTCCTGGATCGGTTGGACTTTGAGGCTAAAAAAGTGGCACAACTGGCGCAATTGACAGGGCTGTGCCGGTTAATTGTGCCAGTTAAAACAAGATTGACTGGCCTCCGTCCTGATTCGCTGGAACGCTGGAACGCTTGAATGCTTGAACGACTGGCCTCCGTCCTGGAACGACTTGAACGACTGGCCTCCGTCCTGGAACGCCTGGAACGCTGGAACGACTGGAACGACCTGAAACGAGTCCGGGAATTGCATGGAACAGGGGCGGAATTGGTATAAAAAATGGGCAATTTTTTGGTGATTTGACAATAGTAGTTTGTGGGTATATATACTTTGAGTAAATATTTCGTACACTAAATTTTCGACAAGGAAATAGTATTGTGAATAATAATGATTTTAATAAAGTTGAAACACAGATTTTTAGATCTCTCAGGAAAATAATTAGAGCTGTTGATATTTATTCTCAACAGTTAAACGCCAGAGTCGGACTAACTACTCCACAACTTATTTGTCTTCAGACAGTGGTTAATCTGGGAAATACGACTCTCTCATTTCTTACAAAAGAGGTGGGTTTTAGCGGTAGTACGGTCACCGGTATTATCGACAGGCTTGAAGTAAAGGGATTAATTGTAAGAGAGCGATCTACAGATGACAGGCGTAAAATTTTTTTAAAAGTTACAGAACAGGGAAAAGAGCTGGTGGCTAAATCACCGTCACTGCTTCAGGATAAATTATCAGATTCCCTTAGAACCCTTAGCGGGTCAGAACAAGATAAAATTGTTGAGTCTCTTGAGCGTATAGTTAGTTTTATGGAGGTGGAAAATGTGGATGCGTCTCCAAATTTAATTCCAAATCCTCCATTAGGTTTATAAAAAAACAGAAAGAAGCAGATGTTAAGTACAAAACAAAAATATATTTTACAGGAGATTGATGGCTCAGATAAAAGTAATTGGACAAACTGGAAATGGCAGATGAAGCATTGTGTAAAGAGTGTGGAACAGATGGAGAAACTTCTTGGGATGAATTTGCCCGAACGAGTAAGAAAACCCTTTAAAGAAGTTACAGAAAAGTTTCCCATGTCAATAACTCCCTATTACCTTTCACTTATGGACTGTAATGATATTGAAAATGATCCTGTTTTTAAACAGAGTTATCCCCTGATAAATGAGCTTGAAATTCTTGATTCGGATATGAGGGATCCTCTACATGAAGATGCGGATAGTCCTGTAGACGGGGTCACTCATAGATATCCCGATAGAGCGCTTTTACTTATAAGTAATATGTGTGCAATGTATTGCAGGCACTGTACCCGTAAAAGAAGAGTGGGAGATCAGGATAATATTCCTAACAGAGAACAGATTAGCAAGGGAATTGAATATATAAAAAATACTCCGGAGATAAGAGATGTGCTTCTCAGTGGAGGTGATCCTTTCTTATTATCTGATGATTATTTAGACTGGATTCTTACAGAACTTGAAAAAATATCTCATGTTGAAATTGTAAGAATTGGAACCAGAACACCTGTTGTTTTGCCCCAGCGGATTACTGAAGAGCTTGTGGATATGCTTAAAAAGCACCATCCGGTCTGGATAAATACTCATTTTAATCATCCAAGGGAGATAACACAATCATCACGAACTGCTCTAAAGAAACTGGCGGATGCTGGGATTCCCCTTGGTAATCAGTCTGTATTGCTTTCGGGAGTTAATGATTGTCCTCGAATAATGAAGGCGCTGGTTCATAAGCTTGTGGCCAATAGAGTAAGACCTTATTATATGTATCAATGTGACCTGTCAGAAGGTTTAAATCATTTTAGAACACCAGTTGGAAAAGGTATCGAAATTATGGAAAGTCTCATTGGCCATACAACCGGTTTCTGTGTTCCAACTTATGTAATTGATGCCCCTGGCGGTGGCGGCAAGATTCCCGTCATGCCACATTATCTAATATCCTGGTCAACCAATAAGGTTATTTTACGTAACTATGAAGGTGTTATAACTACTTATAAAGAGCCAAATTCTTATGAGCCTACATTTTGTGACAGAAACTGCGATAAGTGTGATTTGCAGCTCTCTTTAGACAACAATACCGATGATATAAAATCAATTGGAATTCAAAAACTTCTTTCAGACCATGAAGATGCAATCTCTCTTATTCCCACTGACAATGCTCGTCATGACCGCAGAGGGGATGATTCAAGTGATTAATACTGAAGTAGATAATATTGAAGAGTTGCCTGATGGTTCTGTAATTCAACATGGTAAATATAATGATAGAATTTATCTTATTAAACGTGGTTCAGGTTCTTCATCTGAACTTGTGATTGCGCTAAAAAATCTTTCACATGACAAGGGATACTCTAAGATATTTGCAAAAGTTAAACTTGTTGATCTTCAGGAGTTTATTGATCATGGGTTTGTTATTGAAGCATTTATTCCAAAATATTTTGCCGGTGGTGAAGATCTGTTTATGGTCTGCTTCTATTCAGGAATAGAACGTTTAATAGACACAAAGCATGAAGATCAGGATTTGATAGTGACTCTGGCACAATCAAAAGTTAATTCACAAAATAATAGTAATAAAAAATCTGATAATAGAAGCGGGATAAATTTTAGAAAGTGCAACCCAAAGGATATTCCTTTAATGGTATCAATTTACAAGAGTGTTTTTCCGACTTATCCTTTCCCTATCAACGAGTCAGATTATCTGCTTAAAACAATGAAAAACAATGTTGATTATTATTGTGCTGAAGATGGTGGTAAAATTGTAGCCCTCTCATCTTCCGAAATTGATTATTCGTCAAAAAGTTCTGAGATGACGGATTTTGCAACTCTTCCAATATATAGAGGGGCAGGTCTTGCAAGGCAGCTGTTGAATATGATGGAGAAAGAAACTGCTAAAAAAAATATTAAAACCTTTTATACTATAGCCCGGGCAAAGAGTGCCGGCATGAATATTATATTTGCAGGAAACGGTTACCGGTATGGAGGCAGACTTAAGAATAACACAAATATTTCGGGGCAAATAGAAAGTATGAATGTCTGGTACAAAACAGTAGGTCTAATTTGAAATTTAACTTTTTATTTTTTTTTTATAATAGCAGCATCAACAGCTTTTAAGCCATCTGCAGCTGCGCTTGTTATTCCACCGGTATAACCTGAGCCTTCACCTATTGGATAGAGTCCGATTATATTTGATGATTCAAATTTTTCAGTGCGCAAAATTTTTACAAGGGATGATGTTCTTGTTTCAAAGCCAACTAATATTGCTCTCTCATCAATAAACAGAGGGTAACTTAATTCCCATTTATGGAAGGCATTTTTAAGCTGGTTAATAATAAAAGTTGGAAGAAGCTCTTTTAATTCCGTTTGTATAAGACCCATTTTATAGCTTGAGGGACCAGGCTCATTATTATTAGTTTTATCTAAAAAATTAAAAAGGTTTTCTGCGGGAGCTTTAAATGTTTTTCCCCCTGCAATAAAACCTTTTTTTTCTATCTTTTCTTGAAACAGTATTCCTGCAAGGGGGTGATTGTTTTTGTAATCATCAAGTTTAACGGTTGCCACAATAGCACCGTTTGAAAATTGACCCGCTCTTGAAGAGTAGCTCATTCCGTTAACGGTAAGATGTCCTTCACTTGATGAGGCATTAATTATTTCACCCCCAGGGCACATGCAGAATGTATAGACTCCCCTTTGAAGTGTTCTGTCCGTGTAGTTAAGAGAGTAGGCGGCTGCAGGCAGTTTTTTATGTCCAAAATATTTTTTACCGTACCGCATAATATTTATGACGTCTGCGGGGTGTTCAATTCTGACTCCAACGGTAATTGGTTTTGCCTGAATATTAACACCTTTTTTGTGTAAAAGTTTAAAAGTATCTCTTGCGCTGTTTCCTGTTGCTAAAAAAAGATGTTTTGACAGGTACTCTCTCTGGTTATTGACGATGGCGCCTGCGATTTCGTTATCTGAGTTTAAAATAAAATCTGTAACTTTTGAACTGTAAAAAATTTCGCAACCTCGGCTTAAAAGATATTCACGGATATTTATAACAATTTTTCTTAATACGTCTGTGCCGAGATGTGGCTTGCTCACATACTCAATCTCTTTTGGGGCGCCGAACTGTACAAATTTTTTTAAAACTTCGTTAACGTAACTTGTGTTGTTGTCTCTTCTTGAAAACAGTTTGCCGTCAGAAAATGTTCCTGCTCCTCCTTCACCAAACTGAATATTGGATTCAGTGTTTAAAACAGCGGTTTTTATAAAAGTATTTACATCGGCAATTCGTTCTTCAACTCTTTTGCCTCTTTCAAAAATTAATGGCTTCAATCCATAGTCAACAAGGCGAAGAGCTGCAAACATTCCTGCCGGGCCAAAGCCTGTAATAATTGGTTTTGAATTTAAACTTGCGGGAGTAAAATAGTGTACAGGTTCAACATGAGTGTTAAAGCCAAAACTGTTTTCATATGTATCTGCAACTTCTACTGCATAACTCATTTTGTAAAAGAACCGGCTTGTATCTTTTAATATTAATTCTTTAGAAAGAATTTTTATAATAACAAACTCTTCAGAATTAAGGGATAGTTTATTTGCCAGTTGTACTCTGTTAAAATCATCACTATCCTTTTCAAGGGGAATAGATAGATTTTGTACAATTAGTTTCAAAGTGTAAATATTAGAATGACTGGAGAGCTTTAATGTAGTTGTCAATATCTGCTTTTTTGATTTTTTCAGTAACAGCAACAAGAAACCGGTTATCCGCCAGACCAAATCTATCGAGGGAAACACCACCTGCAATTTTTACTTTTTGAAGATGATTAAGAACATCTTTGGCCGTTGCTGTTTTACAGGTAATACAAAATTCATTAAAAACAGGAGAGTTGAATGTAACCTCAAAGTTTTCAAGGTCTTTTATTTTTTTAATAAAATAATCAGTGTAGGTAAATGAATAACTGGCAGCCTGAACGAAGCCCTCTTTGCCTAAAAGACTTGTATTTATAACTGACGAAAGAGCGAGAAGTCCGTGGTTTGAGCATATATTACTGGTGGCTTTTTCTCGTCTGATGTGCTGTTCCCTTGTTGCAAGTGTTAAAACAAAACCATCTTTTCCATTTTTATCTAAGGTTTTTCCTGCTAATCGACCCGGCATCTGACGAAGAAGTTTTTTGTCATCTTTAATTGAGAAGAGACCAATTCCCGGCCCGCCATATGACTGAGGGCATGCAATGGCTTGTCCTTCGGCAGTTGCAATGTCCACACCAAGCTGTCCTGGAGGGGCAATAATGGCAAAGGCAAAGGGATCGAGGGTTGACGTTACTACTTTAACATCTTCTTTTTTGCAAAGTGAAACTATGGAATCAACAGGCTCTGCAACTCCGAAAAAATTGGGATACCCCACAAGAAAACAGGCTGTCTCTTTATCTAAAAGCTCCTCAAGTTTTAGAAGATCTGTTGCACCTGTTGTTGTATCAGCAGGCACCATAATGATTGCATCTAAACTGTTATCAAGGGCTTCAATATATGTTTTAAGTGTTTCAACATATTCGGGATGAATCCCTTCTGAAACTGCTATTTTGTGACGTTTTGTAACCCGCCTTGACATAAGAGCCGCTTCAACAAGTGCTGTTGCCCCGTCATACATTGACGCATTGGCAGTTTCCATATCAAAGATTCTGCAGACTGACGACTGAAATTCGAAAATTGCCTGGAGGGTTCCCTGACTAATCTCGGGTTGATACGGGGTGTATGCAGTGTAGAATTCACTTCTTAAAAGAAGCTGATCCACTGCTGCAGGAATAAAGTGATTGTAGGTTCCCGCACCCATAAAGGAGATGTAGTCTGTGGAGTTTAAAGCTGCCAGTTTTTCCATATGATCTTTAAGCTCGGGTTCACTCAACGCTTTTGGAAGGTTCAGTTTACCTTTAAACCTTGCACTGTCAGGTATCTGTAAAAAGAGTTCCTCTACAGATTTGGCATCGATTGCTTTTAGCATGGATTCAATATCATGGGCTGTATGGGGAATATAACGCATAAAAGAGGGCTCCTGTATTAGTCGAGGCTGTCCAGATACTCGTCGTATTGGGATGAATCCATTAAATTGTCAAAATTGTCAGAGGTCAGTTCAATTTTTGCCATCCATCCTTCTACATAAGGGTCATCATTTACCTTCTCCGGGTCATCTTCCAAATCCGTGTTTATTGCAATAACTTTACCGGTAACTGGCGAGTATAAATCTGAAACGGCTTTTACGGATTCTATTGTTCCCATTGCATCACCGGCCTTAACTTCTTCGCCTGGTTCCGGAAGCTCCACAAGGGTTACATCTCCAAGCTGGCTCACTGCAAACTCGGTAATACCCATAGTTGCGGTATCTCCTTCGATTAGAACCCACTCATGACTTTTTGAATATTTAAGATTGTCAGGATTTTTCATTTTCTTCCCCTTATTTATTTTGAAGGCCGCTTGTAAAACGGCGTTTTAATTATTACAGCTTTTTTAATCTTGCCTCTGATATCAATGCCAACTTCAGAACCGATCTTATACCCTTTTGCAGGAAGGTATGCCAGTGCAATATTGTAAGAAAGAGTGATCCCCGGAGCTCCTGATGTTACATGACCAATAATATTTTGAGGATTATCAATTGATACAACATCATACCCGTGACGACCGATGGCTTTATCAATCATTTTAAGTCCAAAGAGTTTTTTATCAATCCCTGTTTCCTTTTGAGCAAGGAGGGCGCTTTTGCCGATAAAATCATCCTTGTCAAGGTCAACAGCCCAGCCCAGTTTTGCTTCAAACGGGGTAATGTCAACATCCAGTTCGTTTCCGTAAAGGGGCATTTTAGCTTCAAGTCGCAGAGTATCTCTTGCACCAAGGCCAATGAGCTGAAGTCCAAGAGGTTTTCCTGCCGTCATTATAATATCAAAAATAGCCTCAGCGTCGCTGTTGTTAAAGTATATTTCATAGCCGTCTTCACCTGTGTATCCGGTTCGTGAAACAAGGCATTTTGCGCCTGCAATTGTTCCGGTGGTAAATTTCATATATTCGAGATCTTTAAATTCGTCATCCGTTGCGGAATTAAAAATTTCAAAAGCTTTGGGACCTTGAAGAGCAATCTCACCAGTTTGAAGAGTCTCGTCAGTAAATTGAATATTATCACTTTTAAAATTTGCTAAAATATGGGCCAAATCACCGTCGTGACAGGCAGCATTCATAACAAGGAGAATCTCATTGTCGGAGATTTTATATGCAAGAAGATCATCAACAACACCTCCTTTGTCATTGCACATGAGATTGTATTGAACATCTCCATCTGCAATCTTTGAAAGGTCATTGGAAATCAGCATGTTAACCGCTTTTAGAGCACCTTCGCCCTTAAAGCGGAATTCTGACATATGGCTGACATCAAAAAGACCTGCTGCATTTCTTACTGCATTATGTTCGTCTTTAATATTACCAAACCTTACGGCCATTTCGTATCCTGCATATGGAACCATCACAGGATCCGCAGCAACAATTTTATTATATAAAGGGGTTTTTTTTAATGCCATTTTTGTATCCTTTGTTCGCATCAAATAATTTTTGCACAATAGGAGGGAAACAGAGCTTATTCAATGAAAAAAAGAGAAAAAAATATATTTATTGAAGATGATCCCTCTGTGCAGAAGTTTAACATCCGGAGTTTTATCGGGAGGGCCTTCCGGGGGCCGGGGTACTCACACGAGTTACGGGGGTGGGATTCAAGGTGGAGGCTACTTCCACCCGGTTGCGACCGTTCTCTTTGGCATAATAGAGGGCCTGGTCCGCCTTTTTTATCAAATCCTGAAATGACCCTTCTGCCAACTCGGCGACCCCAAAGCTGCAGGTTACTTTTTCGGGGCATTCCAAAAGGGCGAGACGTAATTTTTCTGCCAATTGACGGGCTCCCTCCACGCCGTTGCCAGGACAAACTGCAAGAAACTCTTCTCCACCCCAGCGGGCAATCAGATCAGTCTCGCGGAGATTGTCCTTTAATACCTTAGCCACAGCTTTTAATATCCGGTCACCTTCA
>JAFGVO010000145.1 GCA_016937935.1 Deltaproteobacteria bacterium
AGAAGATTAATTATAATCTCCCTGTGCATAAAAATATTCTTGTACGCTTCATCTCTCCTGGTCATTTTCAAACCGCCTTTTTTAATAGGTGAAAAATTTCACGGAGGTATATCGACCGTTTGAAGACAAATTGTGCGAACTTTTTAAAAATAATTGAAAAAAGTTTTCAATATCTAAATTTTACTAATAATTTCAGAGAGATAAAATAATGATTTTAGAGATTACAAACTGCCTTGTTTCTACTTGGGCTATGTAGCATCCAACAAGTGGTGTTTTCACAGTTACATTCAGGGCAGTTATTTTCAGTACTCATATTATCCTTTAGTCTGGACTCAATTTAGTTTAAGCATTTACGCCTGATTAAAATAGATTTTAAATTGTTTTTATTGTTTGTATTGATAGCTATTTTAACTGTTTACTGTTCATGGCGCAAAAGCTACTCTTTTTTTTTGATTTGCAATACAAATTTAGCGGCCGATTCAATTTATATGTGGAGACAATAATGATAATGATTAGATTACGTATCGCTTATATGGCCGGATTGCTGATAATAATAGCCGGATGTGCCGGGGGAAAAAGTCCGGTTGTCAATAGCCCTTCATCAAAGGTGCCGGATAAAGCACCAATTGCAATTTCAGGCAAGCCGGATAAATCAATCACGGCAAAACCGGAAAATTCATCTGAATCAGAATTGATTCATGAAAAGTCAGGCAATGAAAAATCAGTACCTGTTAAATCAGTCCAGGACGACCTTTCTCCTCTTTGTAACGTTAAAATAGATTTGCAAATGTCCCTGGAGCCGGTTGTAATAGAAAATTATCAGCCGGATGAGTCCTCTCTGCCCGAAACATGTCTGATGGGTATTTTTAATGTGGAGTTGACAAATGACGAAAATTGCAACCAGGAAGTGGCGGGTTGGAACCGGGGCAATTTAATAGCAAGAGAGACCGAAGGTGGTGATATTTTACAAGTGCCCCACGATGCCAGGTTTACCCCGGGGGGCAGCGTTTTAAACTATCCTGTCAATGTTATGCTGGCACCCGGTACAACAAAAAAGTACCCGGTGTGGTTGTACACTTGCGATACCCCTACGGATGAACATGCTCTAAGCCGTATATATGCCGCAGGAAAACTCCAGTTTGAATACAGAATGCTGCCGTTTGCCGAAGTGACAAAAGCAGCAAACAATACCAGGCTTAAAAGGCACGAATATAACCGTATTTTTGTCGATGAAACTATTTGGCAGAATGCCTTTGTCTCAAATGTGGTGCCGATAAATATTGAAAAAGTAGTACTGCCGGACAAAAAAAAGAGCGACGATGCAGCGGTATATTTTATTAATAACAGAGTGGAGATGACCCCTTTTAACATGTTGATTTCAACAGATAAAAAACAGATAGCCCTGGGGAGCGAATTGTGCGATGGCGCCGGTGCAGAGTGCAGATTTGAGTTTGAGATTAAAAGTACCGGTAATATAAAATCCTTATTCCATGTTGATATCCCCATTCTGTACTTCAATTCTATTACAGGCACGAATGTTGAGACGCTCAATCGTATTAACAAAGCTCTTGATAAAAAAAAGTGGCTGCCTTTAAACCATTCAAACTATATTCCGTACCAAAACGGCAACGACCCGGTTGAATTCGGGTCATTGACAATTCATTTAAAGGGTCATCGCCTGACCGTTAAAAACAAAAAGGGAAAGCTCGTATTTCAACAGTGGTTCCCCCGGTGGGTAATCGGCCCCTATTGCGGCAATTACGTAAAGCCCGGCGAAGAGTGCGACCTGCCCTGTATCAATCGCCCTTACCTGACCGGGGTGGCAACCGACGAGGCAAATACTGTTTTAGTGGTAACAGTCGGCCACACCGGCACCGACACCTGCGTTGAACCCGAAGAGATAATTCATGTTGTAAAATTAAAAAAGTAACTTTAAAATCAGAGATAAATTAACGTCAGGAGATGATGTGAACGAAATCAAAACAGAAACAGCCCAGTCTGTCAGGTGTGAAAATTGCGGCAGCGCAATCTCTATCACAAGTTTAAACAGCCATGTAACCTGCAAAAGCTGCGGACAATTACAGGAGGTTGATCCCGTATTACTTTCAAAGCTGGGACAATTTAGTGCAGAGGTTAACATCCATTCTGAAGATGCAAAGAGTGACAGGGAAATTGCCGGAGCATGGGAGCAGACAGCAGTTCAGATGAAAGCGGGCTCCGGAGCAGGACAGGTTTTTTTGGCCCTTCTGCTAATGATCGGAATTCCCATGGGACTGGTACTTCTGGGGCTCTTTATGCTGCAAAGTGGAATAATCGGGCAGGAGAATGTTCTGGCTGTTAACGCTATGGCAATGGTCGGTACAGTCATTGGTGTTGTAGGCTATCTGCTTCTCTATTATTCACGAAAGAAAAAACAGGGGGCAACCTCTTTAAAAATAGAAACAACCATTCGCTGTCCCGAATGCGGCGGTGCAAACACAATAAGCGGAGCAAATGGATTCACAACATGTTCCCATTGCGGTGCAGGCCTTCTTCCCGAGGCAGGAGCCAGAGCAAACATTCTGGATGCCGCCACAAACGATAAACGCCTTGCCAAAATGACAAAACTAAAAGCAGAGCGGTCCGGATATGCCGCCATCTCCGGCGTAGGAATGAGCCCGATAGCAATGATCTGGATGATCGGCGGATCCTTCCTGCTAATGATGAGCGGAGGAACAATTGGATTTTCGTACCAGATGGCCACCGGGGATGAGCCCTACCACCCGGCTGTTCTCATGCTGTGGATAATAACATTTGGACTGGCCGGTGGCATGGTGGCTGCAACAAAATATATAAAAGCAAAAAAGCAAAACTCAAAAACAGCAATGGACGAGCTTGCAATGGCATTTGGCGGAGAAGTATTAGAAGACATATCCGCAGCAGTAACATGGTTCAACAGATACTGGATAAGTCCAATCCACCACTACTATATGTTTCCCGGCAGCTACTACAGCGCAGCCCAAATGAACATAGCAGGCTTCCCCATATTTGTAGACATAAACCCCGTAGCAGCAAGTCAGCACCACAAAGCCTACGCCTCAATCCTCCTGGCCGCCCATATTCCCGGCATAACAGAAAACCAGACAACAGCACCCCCCATTCCCAAACCGGCAGAACAGATAATCCAAAGACTAGAAGCAGCAGGCTTCACCATAAAACTAACCGAAGCCGGCATAGAAGCCCGGGCCGACAAATACCTCCTCAAAAACCTAAAAAAATCCAGAGATTACACCATCCTCTCCGAACCAATAGCCCACATAGCAAGACTATCAAAAGCCCTTAACGCCACACCGGTAACAGGAATTTAAAAGATTAAATTTTTTTGGATTGAAGCATATTTTTCAATTGACCGGCAAAATAAAGAGGAACAATCTGTTTAGTGTCATCATCTGCAAACTGTTTTGATGAAAATATATATGCGTTTTCAGGCCTGTATTTTATAATATATTGATATAGACTTTTTGCCTTTGTACGTTGTCCGGCTTTTACCTCCACAGGTATAAGTCTGCCATTATTATCAATAATAAACTCAACTTCTGAATTACGATGAGTCCATGAGTACAAAGGTATTTGTGCTCCTGCAAATTCAGTTGCAACAAAATTTTCAACAAAAAAACCTTTAGTCATACCATAATTATCTAACATCAATGAGGATGGTGAAATTTCAAGTGACGCCCCAAGCAGTCCAACATCGAAAAAATATAATTTAAACAAATTATCTTTACAAAATGATTTTAAAGGAACTTCGGCCCTGTTGCAGATATTAACTTTCAAAATCAACCCGGCCTTGCTCAACCAGTCTATTGGCCCCCTAAGTGCATTAAACCCCTTTTTATTAGGAAGCACATCTTTAAATTTATATCTTTCTACAGAGTTATCCATAAAAGATGCAAGCTGCATTGGAATGTTTTCAAAAACTGAGGCAATATGAATAGCGTTGATTTTTCCCGAATGTTTTGCAAAATCAGACATGTAATTGCTAATTAAATTCAGTTGAATTTTTCTAACTTTATCCATGTTTAATAATATATTTAAATCTCTATTTTCAAGATAAGTGCGCACCACCTCGGGCATTCCACCAGTCACATAATAACATTTTAACATCTCCATTAATTGCTGATGGGCAATAGGGGCGATATGCTGTTCTTTGTAACCGGCAAGATAAGCCTGATACAATAATGGAATATCATGATTAATAAGAAACTCCTCAAAATTAAGAGGATACAAATTCATTTCATCAGTCTTGCCTACGGGATAAGATTCATGAGACAGAGATACTCCAAGCAGAGAACCGGCAGCACAAAGAGCCATTTGCGGTAACTGTTCACAAAAATACTTTAAAGATGTCAAAGCTCTTGGCACATGTTGAATCTCATCAAATATCAACAAATCCCGTTCAATATCAATAGGACGAAAAAACATAAGAGAAAGATTCTCAATTAATTTATACGGATCAATTGTTTCATCAAATAACAAAGTGAGTTCTTTTTTATATCTGTCAAAATCAATATGATGAACCCCACTAAACTCATTTTCTCCAAAATGCTTTAAAAGCCAGGTTTTACCAACCTGTCGAGCACCATGAAGCACCAACGGTTTACGTTTTTCATCATCTTTCCATAAAAGCAATCTATCATATAATGTACGTTTCATAACACAATCAAACAACCTTTCGAGACTTTTTGCAACGAATAATTCCCACTTTTGCGACTTTTTGCAACGAATAATTCTCACTTTTGCGACTTTTTGCAACGAATAACCTAATAAACAGGAATATTATAGCCGCTTGGGGTACTTCAAAATAAACAATCAATAACTCTCATTATACGACAAAAGATGTCCTGGTTGTCAGGTAAACTTATTGTGGCTTGAAGAGAAAGGTATGGTCTAGATTTTGAAATTTGAAATTGCAAATATTAATTGGGAATTAGAAGATATATTTTTGTTTGATAGTGATCTCATACCAACTTGTCCCCATTGTGCATCAAGAACAAATTTTTGTCCCCATCCAACAAATCAAGATTTACAATATCACACCTGTTTAAACTGCAAGTTTGAATTCATTGTTGAAATAATCGAAAATTCTAACTCGTGTGAATATTAACCATTAGATAGTTTAGCTGCCTCAGACCATAAGAATGCAGGCAAAGGATTTTCTAATTCCCAAGTAATATTCATTGGCTGACTTCCGTTGTGTGATTCAATGAAGACGGGACCTAAATTAACAAAACCCATCGCGCGATCAAACTCATCTGAACTTTGCTCACGGACAAAAAGAATAATCGTTTTACCCATTGATTTGTGATTTATATACGAAAGTCCCTTACCCCGATCTGGACGAGCACTATTTTGGGATTGCCAGTGAAAAAGGTTTTCACTGATGGCGTAATCTTTGTACAGAGTTGTTGGAGAAAATTTATGCTCTGTTTTTTGAAGAGTTACTAATAAAAGTTCTGTATTTAAATTTTTAATATCAACAACGCCCTCCCTGTTTGATGAGCTTTTCTCAAAAGAATGAACTCCAAATGCAGCAAATATTTCATCTCTACTATACCTCGAATGTAGGTAAAGTACCGACGGGCTACGTAGACTCATTGGCCGTTCTTTTGTGTTAATTCTTTTCATTGCAAGTTCAATAACAGAGATAAATTCTGCGTTAAGAACTGAGTCACTAGTGTAGTGATTTAAAATTGATGGGCATTATGTATCTTTTTATAAGATCCTGTGTTATAGTGACGTCAGGAGGTAAACCTGAT
>JAFGVO010000146.1 GCA_016937935.1 Deltaproteobacteria bacterium
ATGATTCCAACAGAGCATATCAGCGACAAGCTCGACAGGCGGGCTAATGATTGTGTCTGGAAGGTGAAGATTGATGACGGACGGGAACTTTTTATTTTTATCATGATTGAGTTTCAGTCCACGCCCCAGCGGCTTATGCCTCTTCGCATGAGCACTTACAGAAATTTACTTTATCAGCACCTGATTAAATCGGGGGAGATTGAAAAAAATCATAAATTGTCCCCGGTTTTGCCAATTGTAATTTACAACGGGGACAAGGAGTGGCGCTATCCCACCAGTCTCTTTGATATTATTGATAATTCCGGCGATGAACTTTTGGAACTTATTAGAAACGATAGCTTTCTGCTTTTTGATATTAACAAGATCTCAAAGGAGACGCTTGAGAGTAAGAATATGGAAAAGAGTAAAAATTATGTGTCAAAGATTTTTAGTCTTGAACAATCGGCCCAATATGGTCATATTATTAATGTGGTGGCTCAAATTCATCAGTGGCTTGACGAGTCTAAAGATGAAGAGCTGTCCAAGGCTCTTGCCGTGTGGTTTAATAATGTTTTAAGGCCATCAAAACAGAGTCGGGTGCAGCTGCCGCTGTTTGAAAATTTTTCGGAGGTAAAAAGTATGTTTTTAAAAAATTTAGAAAGAATAGTGGATAAAGCCGAAGAAGAAGCCCTGGAGAGAGGTCGAATGGAAGGAATGGAGAAGGGGGTGGAGAAGGGAAAGCTTCAAGGCAGAGAAGAGGGTACGATTCTTACTGCAACCCACTTTAAACAGCTTGGTGTTGATATTGAAACAATCAGTAAAGCAACCGGACTGTCTCCTGAGCAAATTGAAAAACTTTAAATTGTTTTGATTTCTTATTCCCGGGGTTGAAATCCATGACTATTTGATTTTGTCTTGTCAGGGTTAGAGAAAACCCCGGACACTACATTATTTTATCAAAAAATTCGAATATGTTGATGTTGTTGCATGTTCATTTTTGCAGGAGTATAATTTTAGATATGAATAAATTATCGAAAGCTGGAATTGCATCTTCATCTGTGAATGTGAATATATAATAGATAAGTTATTAATATAATGTTCCCATTTTGTTTTTTTGAGGTGTTTAATAATTATAGCAGGGGTTTTTGCTTATAATTAATTTAATAAGGGGTGAAATAAATGAATGTTTTAAAATCGGGTGTTTTAGTTTTTATGTTTATGGGCTGTTTGTCATGCAATGGTGTTACTGAGCCTGTGTATGACAATAACAGTACTGATGATTCTGACTCTGAAACGGGAGGTTCAATATTGGATAATAAAGATATTGTTAATCTTCCTGATGATGAACAGGAGCAGCTTGCTGCTATTTACAAAGAATACTCTGAATCGAGGGATATGACCTATGATGATTTGCTGACTGAGTATCCGTCCATAAGCGGAACTCTTGATTATGACCCTTCAAAAGCCGCCAATCTTGATCTTATTCAGGCATCAGAACTTGCCCTGTCTGATGAGGGTCTTGCAATTTTAAAAGAAAACGGCTTTGCTATTTCTGACAAACATCAGTTTCAAAATATATTCAGGGGTTATACTGATATTTATGCGGCCCATCTGCCTGTTTATATTTCTGCGGATGCAATTTTAGATTCTGTTCATAAATCTTATGACAATATTCTTGCTGATATTGAGGAGTCGGTACTTATAACTGATTTAGAGACTCTGCTTACAGGGATGAGAGCTAATCTTTCAAGTTCTTCTATTTATGCCGAAACTAAAAAGAATCTGGATTTTTATCTTGCTGTTGCACTGAGTCTGGCCAATGGTGAGGTTGCGTCACCGGTTGCAGGGGCAGATGCCGCTAAAATAACAGATTTTTATAATAAAGCACTTTTGGCTGAGGGCTCCGGAGAAGCTGAAATTTTTGGTGTTTCCCGCGTTATTGATTTTTCTCAGTTTAAACCAAGAGGTCACTATGAGGATAGTGAGACTTTAAGACAGTATTTCAGGGCGATGATCTGGCTTGGCAGAATAGATTTTAGAATGCTGGAAACGCAGGATGACGGAACAACTCTGGTTAATCGTGAACAGATTAACGCAACTCTTGCATTTGGAACTCTTATAGCTGACCAGATGACTGCCTGGAACAGAATAACTGATGTTGTTGATCTGTTTGTGGGCAAGAGCGATAATATGACTGTTCTTGAAATTGATGATCTGAAAAAGGCGCTGGGAGTTGACGGTTATAAACTTGATGATTCACTTACAGATGACAACGTTAAAGAGATTATTTTAAAAGGGGGCTTTGGGGCTCAGAAAATATTAAGCCACCTTATGGTTAACGGATTAAACGAGGGAACTCTGCCCCTCAACTCCTCTTTTCTGCTTTTTGGACAGCGTTATGTTGTGGACTCTCATGTTTTCAGTAATCTTGTTTACGACAGGGTTTCAAGTGCGAAGATTCGTCTTATGCCGAGCCCTCTTGATGCTGCTTTTGCTGCTCTTAAAAATAATAGGGCTGCAGAACTGTTAAAAGATGAACTTGATAAATATCAATATGCACCGGACCTTCACATGATGCGTACCCTTGTTGAGAGTTATGATGAGGATTTCTGGAATGATAATCTCTACAATAAGTGGCTTGGTTCACTAAGGGCACTTTCAACAACTCCGTCACAGACATTTGCCGGCACTCCTGCATGGGGTAAAAGAGTGTTGAACACACAGCTTGGAAGCTGGGCAGAACTTCGCCACGACACTCTCCTTTATGCAAAACAGTCATATACTGATATTCCAGGGTGTGAGTATCCCGATGCCTATGTTGATCCCTATCCTGAATTTTTTAAAGCAATTGAAAATTATGCTGACAAAGGTCAGGATGTAGCGTCTCTTTTAGAGAGTAGCAACAGCACTCTTTCAAGCGATGTGGGCAGATACTTTACAGAGCTCGCATTTGCCGCCCAGTTATTAGGTGAGATGGCTGCACAGGAAAAAGATGGTGTTCCTTTTACAGAGGCACAGCTTGATTATATTAACGATCTCATCAGAGTTGATAAGGAGGATGTTGTCTGTGCATTTGTAGATCATCCAAACGGCTGGTATGCCCGCCTGTTCTATATAAGTGATTCAGCCCTGGAAAGAGACCCGACTATTGCAGATGTTCACACTCAGCCTGCTGATGAAGGGGGTAATGATGTTGGCAGAATACTCCATGTGGCAACAGGCATGCCACGATTGATGGTAGTAACAGTCAACAACTGCGACGGTCCAAAAGCTTATGCGGGCGTTGTATTTTCATACTTCGAAAAAATTACCGAAAACTGGCTTCGAATGTCAGACAGCGAATGGAATGAAGAATTACATGAGGGCGGAAACCCCCAAGATGTCCCCTGGATGGAAGAGCTGGTTGAACGATAAAATCTTTTTTCAACCCTGTTTATCGGACAGGTTGCAAATCCCAATAAATAGCGCCTCCACACGCCTAAATTCTTAATTTTAAAAAATTTATTGTTTCATTATTATTTGCCTGATGCACCATCTGTAACACCTGTTGAATGTTTGTTTTTATTGGCATGTTTTATAGCTTTAGCACCATCTTTTATAAAAATCGGGAACTTTTTTTAAAGTCAGGAGGGTAATTGATGATTTATGAGATTTTTTTTGTTATGAACTTTTACAGGGCTTTTGTGACAGTTTGGTTACAGATATGTTACAAGTATGCAACATGCATGAGGCTAAAACCCTCATGATAAATTGGCACGGGTATTTTACCAGGGACGGATTTTGAATGGAAATTGATGTATTTGACATGATTGTAGGGATCTTTGGTGGCCTTGCGCTGTTTTTATACGGCATGAAGGTAATGAGTGACGGGTTACAGAAAGTGGCAGGAGAAAAAATGCGCTCCGTTCTGTCTGTAATGACTTCCAACAGGCTTGCCGGTGTTGGGACGGGTTTTGCCGTAACCAGTGTGATTCAGTCTTCAAGTGCTACAACTGTTATGCTTGTGGGGTTTGTCAATGCTGGTCTGCTTACGTTAAATCAGTCAATTGGTGTAATTATGGGAGCAAACATTGGAACAACTGCCACTGCATGGCTCGTATCTCTGTTTGGTTTTAAGGTTAAGATATCATTAATGGCTCTCCCGGCTATTGCAATTGGTTTTATTCCCAAATTTACCGGTCAAAAAAAACTGGCTGAATGGGGAGATGTATTAATTGGCTTTGGTATTCTGTTTATTGGACTTGGTTTTATGAAGGATGCGGTGAGTGTTTTAAAAAATGCCCCGGAGGTTGAGCTTTGGATTGCCAACTACTGTACTGCCAATACTCTTTTATCCAGATTTATTCCATTGCTCATAGGAATGCTCTTTACCTTTGTGGTGCAGTCTTCTTCGGCCGCAATGGCGGTTACCATGACAATGGCTGCTCAGGGCGTGATTGACATTCCCACAGCCTGTGCGCTGGCTCTTGGACAGAATATTGGTACAACTATTACAGCCAACCTGGCAGCTATCGGAACTTCCGCCGCGGCCAAGCAGGCAGCCATGGCTCATTTTTTGTTTAACTTTTTAGGGTCTATCTGGCCAATTGTATTTTTCATGCCGTTTTTGTCATTGATAGATATCATTTACCCTGTAGCTTCATCTATTGATTTTGCAACAATTCAAAAAATCTCAGATCCGGAAAAACTGGCAGCAGCAACAAAAGCGGCGGCATTTCCCATTACAGTGCATCTGGCCATTTTTCACTCTCTTTTTAATATTGTTAACACTTTGCTGTTTTTGCCATTTACAAATCAGCTGGCCTGGTTGTCTACTAAACTGGTGGCATCAGGTTCACAAAAAGAAGAGACCCATCTTCGATTTATTGATCCCAAGGTTATTGAATCTCCTCCAATGGCATTGCATGCTGCCAGAGCAGAGTTAAAAAGTATGCTCCAGGAGGTAGAGGAGATGTTTAAACAGGTTCTCTATCTGGTTTCCCATCCAAATGATAAAAAGGGAAAAGTAGCTAAAGATATTCTCAAAAGGGAAAAACGTGTGGATATGCTTGAAAAAGAGATTCTGGAGTATCTGGTCTCTGTAACTCAATTGGAACTTTCCATGGATCAAAGTCATGAAGTAGGCGGCATTCAACAGTGCGTAAGTGACGTGGAAAGAATGGGAGATCACTGTGAATCGTTGTTATATCTTGCACAGAAAAGATATGAAAAGAAGCTGCCCATTAGTGAAGAAGCGATGAAAGACATCCTGGAAATCGGTCATGAAGTAGAGAGTTTTATAACAATGCTTGTAAACCATATTTTTGATGCATCGGGCAATTTAATGAAACAGTCCATTACATATGAAGATAATATCAACAGACTGCGCAAACATATCAGAAAAGGGCACATTAAAAGGCTGAACGCTCAGACATGCACTGTTCAACAAGGACTGATATTTATTGATATGTTAACCAGCTTCGAAAAAATGGGTGATCACGCCTTCAACGTAGCAGAAGTATTTGCCGGGGAACGGTAACCCTTCGCATAAGATATTATACCTTATTGAACATCTCTGACGCAGCGTAGATTTACAGATGAAACATTTCCGCATGCATTAAAAGCGCCATTATTCATATCAACATAGACTTGACATTCAGATCTGGTTGAAGTCCAGAAAATGGCTGAATTTTCAATGGCATCTGTATCAGTTGACTCTGTGTATTCGGGAAACAAAGAATTGCATTTTGTGCTTTCTGCACAACTGTCACAGATCGTTGTATATATGGAGTCAGTGTCAAAGCCACAATTATTAAAAAGTGCCATGTATTCTTCCTCTGTAGGGGCTCTCCAATCGGTAAAATTGCCAAAATTCATAGGTAATGTTTCACATGGATCCATGCTTGCCCACTCATATACATTTGATTGGGTATATTTTAACCAGCAGAGTTTTGAATCTTCGTCGTAAATTCCCCATGCGGGGTCACATCCTGCGGTTATGCATGTTGAGTTTACCCATTGTCCGTTTTTGCAAATCTGCTGATATGTTCCACTTGTTGAGCAGGTAATGTCACTTTGTCTTGAAAGATCGTTTGTGCAAACATCAAGGTCATTACATACTCCGCTTAATGTCCAGTCTCCATCTTTACAAATCTCTTCCATTAAACCATTACCATTAAAGCCGCAAACTGTTGTGCTGTCTTTAGTGCTGTCAGCAATACAAATGTCAGGATCTATACACTCTTTAGAATCAACCCATGTACCTTTAATGCAGTTTTGCAGTAGAACACCTTTATTATTTGTGCCGCAAAGAGTATCCCCGGCTTGTGTATTACCGTTTTGGCACTCATCACTCTGGTCAACGCATACACTAACGGTCTGCCATATTCCGTTAATGCAGACTGTTTGAAGAACACCGGAATTATTGTAACCGCACTCGATTGTTCCGGATGATGTATCTCCGTCAGTGCAGATCTCGGTATCTGTGTCATAATCAGTATCCCAGTCAGTGCCGCTTACAATTGTAAAAAAACCAGCTTCCATAGTTTCAACTCTAATGACATTATTTTTTGTATCAACAACGCATCCCGGTAATATGTGCCAGGGGCCATCTATTGATTTAGCAGTTGCAATTGCAAGATTGTCAGTGTTGAGACTGTCTGAATCTTTATATTCAAGTTCAATAACAATTGGTTTTTCAAAACTGCCGGTCATTCCTGAGAGCTCAAAGATTGATGAAATTGAAGGAATATCTTCTGCTGAATCCTCATGCATTTCAAGTTTCAGGGTTGTTGTTTTTAGAACAGCATTAGGTGGAATAGATACAGAGACTCCATCCATTTCATCAATAACTAATCCGGCTTTATCAATTTTCTTATCCATGCTTGTAACAGAATCATTACTGTTGCTGCAGCCAAAAATAATCAGAGAAACTAAGATTATTGAGACTTTTAAAATTGAATTTGTTTTCATAAAAATGCTCCTTTGCATTGTACTTTTATGGTTACGGACAGTTCAGTTCATCTGAACCGTCAGAGCAGTCTTCATATCCGTTACATAAGTTGTCTGTATAAAACAGATCGCCATTATCGCATTCTGAACAATTGGCTTCATCTGATTTATCTTTGCAATCCACAATCTTGTTGCAGACCTGTTCAAGAAGAATCAGGTTTGATCCATCTGCGCATTCTGCACATCCTGTTTCATCAGATTCATCTTTGCAGTCGTTAGTTCCGTTGCATTTGTAATCAATTGGAAAATAGTTGCTTGAGTCATTGCACACGATAAAATCATCAGCGCAGTCGTTATTGTCAAAGTTACAGGCGTCACTCATACAAACTTCATTACATACACCATTTCCGATCAACTCAGGAGGACACTGGGATGAGCATGAGGGTGTATCTGACCCGGTGTCCGATGAATCAGAATCAGAGCAATCACCAAAATCGTAGTAGCAGTCAGCACTTGAACACTCTTCATCACATACGCCGTCTCCAAGCCATGACTGCTGGCAATCAGGGGAGCATTTTCCGCCATCTTTATATTCAGAAGTTCCTGTAATTATGTTGCAACCTGAAAAAATTAAAATATTTATGAAAATTAAGATTGAATTTTTCATTTAAAACCTCCCCTGTAAAACAACACCGTTAAAACTTGCGTCAACAACTGGAGAGATATTCAAACCTGTATTTAATTTTTCTCCTCGTTTTTTATTTACAATGAGCATTATTAAACCTGTTGTAAAAAGGGTCGCCCCTGCGGGTATCATAATAGTTGAAATTAATCCGTATTTTGTTGAGTCTTTTAAATTTTGTACTGAGTCAGTTGTGTAGCAGGTTTTGTCCGGGCAGTCGTCTGAAAGATTTTTACTTCTGGAAAATGCCATAACTCCCAACACTCCACCTGTAACTGCAACTCCAGTTCCGGTCAGCAGTAGTGCGATTCCTCCAGCTTTTAATCCTGAGCCATTTGAAGCTGTATTATTCAAGAGGGGCTCACTGGTCTCGGTTCTGTTTTTTTCACTGCCTGTAATCTCTTTAGTAGAGTCAGTTGCAACAGGTTTTGTTTTTATATCTTCTTTTGCCTGTTCTGCTTCTTTATTTTCATCAGTTATATCTGTTTTCTCTGAGACAGCTTTTTCAGGCTCTTTATTTTCTTCAGCCTGTTCATTTGTTTCATCAGCAGGCAAAGCAGCAGGAATAATAATAACCTCTTTAGGTGTTTCATCTTCTGCCTCAATAGAAATAGTATCACCGCCGCTTAACCTTACAGTTCTTTCAACAAGGATATTGTCGTTTAAAATAATCTTAACAATATGATTTGTACCTGCAGATATTTTTAAAACTCCCGCAAGAGGCGTTGTTCCTCTTTTTTTGTCATCAATTAAAACAGTGCTTCCTTTTGGAGCTTTAATATCTATAGAACCCACAAGATTTTTGAGTCGTGAAATTTCATTTAAAACATATTCCTGACGCTCCGAATCAATTTTATCTCCACCTGCAGAGAGATACTCCTCAAAGGCAATAAGTGCCAGACCATACTGTTTTGCAGCCGCCTGTGCCTGACCGATATTAAATTTCAGTTTCCATGAGGGTTTTAAATTGTATGCAGCAATAAATACGGCCGCTGATTCTTCAAATTTCTCTTCGGCAAAAAGCGTACTTGCTTTATCAAAAAGATCTTTTGCTGATAATTTACTGTTTTCTGAATTTGTATTTTCAACTTGTTTTACAGAAGCGGAATTTTCCGCATATGCAGCTGACAAGGATGAGAGCATTCCAATAAATAAAACAGCAGTCAGTAGTTTGAGTCGATTAAACATATAGTCTCCATTAAAAAAAATTATAATCATAAAAGAAAATTATGTTTATGATATATAGTAAAAGTTGTTAATAATATTTTTTAAGTATTAATAAAAGAATAAAATTTTGTCAGATTTATTTTATATTTGCTGTTATAAAATTGTTTAGCATTTCTGAAAGTTCGGATTTTCTGAAGGGTTTACAGATGCTTGCTGTAAAACCATGTTCTGAAGGATTCTTCATTATCGGATCGACTGCATAACCACTTGCAACAAAGGCAGGAATATCAGTATTTAATTTTCTAATTTTTTCTATGGCTTCTTTGCCGCCCATGCCCCCTGGAACAGTAAGGTCAAAAATCATTCCAGTAATCGACCTGTTCCCTTTGGTTTCTGACACGAAAAAATCAACTGCACTTTGCCCGTCTGCTGTACATTTAGCAGTGTATCCAAATGATTTTAGCATTTTACTGATTGTTTCCTGCATTACCTCTTCATCATCCATTATTAAAAAAGTGCCACTTCCTTTATGCATACTTGCCGTCTTTCCATCTGCAGATGATACGGTTTTGGTAGAGGAAGGAATATAGACCTCAAATGTGGTTCCCTTTCCCTGCTCGGACTCAACGTCAATACAGCCCTCATGGCGATTTATAATTGAATAGCATGTTGCCAGACCAAGGCCGTGACCTTTTGTTTTTGTGGTAAAAAACGGATCAAATATTCTTGGCAGCAGCTCTTTTGAAATACCAATCCCGTGATCCTTTATTGATATTTTAACGTAATCACCTTTTGGAAGATTGGGGTGTTCTTTTTCTGCCAGTGTAATGTTTCGGGCGGTCAAGTCAATTGTTCCACCAACGGGCATAGCCTGCTGGGCATTGATAATAAGATTGTCAATCACCTGGCCAATCTGATTTTTGTCAAAATTACAGACCCATAAATCCTCTTGTATATCAAAACGGCATGAAACATTTGCACCGCTTAAGGCAAACAACGCAGTTTCTTCAACAAATGGAAAAAGATTATCGATTTTTTGAACAGGAGCGCCGCCTTTTGCAAAAGTAAGCAGTTGCCCTGTCAAGGCACGGGCCCTGTTAATTGTATCCATAGCTTTTGAGAGATAGTTTGAGACAATACTTCTGTCGGGTTCTTCTTTTGCCAAATCGATATAGCCGAACACACCTC
>JAFGVO010000147.1 GCA_016937935.1 Deltaproteobacteria bacterium
ATCAGGTTTACCTCCTGACATCACTATAACACAGGATCTTATAAAAAGATACATAATGCCCATCAATTTTAAATCACTACACTAGCAACAGCTTGGACAAACGGGACACCAATACCGGACTATCATTTTATTCTTTTACTATTTTCACTTAAATCTTTTTTATCCATAGATATAAAATTACTGGAATAAAAACAAGAGACGGGGTACGGAAGAAAAATGGAAGCTGATTTACAAATTATCTCTGGTGCTCGTGTTATATTTACAATCCCCGGTAGGGAGTTGTGGTTTACGGCATCTACAAGCGGCGGTCCCGGGGGACAGCATGTAAATAAGGTCAGCACTAAAGTTACGCTCTTTTGGAATATCAATGAGACAGAAGTATTAAATTTTAATCAGCGCAATCTGATACTTTCACGCTTGAACAACCGGATTTCGAAAGAGGGTATTTTATCAGTCTCATCTGACGAATACCGCAGCCAGCACCGCAACAGAACAGGGGCAAGAGAACGTCTTGTGGCACTTTTAGAAAATGCACTTAAGCCTGTCAAAAAAAGAGTTCCCACAAAAATATCAAAATCCGCAATCAAACGCCGTCTTAATGAAAAGAAAAAACGCTCCCTTGCAAAACAGCTGAGACAGCGCCCCCACTCAAATATTGATTAAATACAAAAATCACGATCAAAACATTGGGGTCTGTATAATAATTATTCTAATAATCTGTTACCCGTGAGAGTGGGGAACCGGCGGAGTATGGGGATTGTGTGGAACATGGGAGGGGGCAGATTTTTCTTTTGGTGTTCCATTTTCGGTCATTGAACCAAGGTACTCGGGGAGTTCAATTCCTGCCATTTTTGCTACTTCGTGAAGGGGGGGAATTGATTTAATAAGATTGGACGCAAAATTTGCTGTGGAGCTGCTTCCATTAGAAGAACCAGAATCCCAGACAGTAATTTTATCAATCTTGATATTTTTAATTGCTTCAACCTGCATGGCTGCAATCTCTTGAATTTTTTCAACCATGAGAAGTGTTGATGCGGCTTTTGCATCTCCGTTACAACTTTCAACGAGGGCCTGATAACCTGCGGCTTTTGCATTTAGAACTTTCTGAATACCCTCTGCTTCTGCCTCGTATTTATAAAGAATTCCATCAGCCTGGCCTTTGGCCTCTTTTCTTGTTTTCTGAGCTTCTGCTTCAGCTGATATTTCAATCTTACGTTTGTTGATCTCTTCCTGAACAACCTCTTTGGCATTCAGTCTCTCCTGCTCTGCAAGATACTGAGCCTTCTGAATCTCAACCTCCGCACGTCTCTTGGCAACCTCTCCAAGCTGCTGTGCTTCCGCCTGTTTTACAGCAAGAGTTGCATTGTATTCGGCAATATTTGCAGCAGCAAGGTTTTCTCCCTCTACAGCAGATGCCTCCTGATGCTGAACATAAATACGCTGCTCGGCTTCGGCTTTCTTTTTACCCTTTATTGATTCCGCAGCATTCTCCGCAACCCTGATGTCTCTTATTTTAAAGGCTTCAGCTTCACCAATAGCTCCCTGTTTTTCCTGATCTGCAACATCTACCTTGGCTTTGTTAATCGCCTCTGAAGCTGCCTTTTTACCAATTGAGTAAATGTAATTTGATTCATCAGTAATATCAGTAATATTAACGTTGATAAGATAAAGGCCAATTTTGTTTAACTCCGGTTCAACATTTTTACGAATAGATGTGAGAAAAGACTCCCTGTCCTGATTTATCTGTTCAATTGTAAGTGAAGCAACTGTGAGACGAAGCTGACCAAAAATTATCTCTTTAGCCATTCCTTCAATCTCTCTGTTTGGAAGCCCTAAAAGCCTTTCGGCCGCATTATTCATAATTGAAGGATTTGTACTTATACCAACAGTAAAAGTACTTGGTACATTAATCCTTATATTCTGGAGTGACAAGGCATTCTGAAGATCAATCATAATTGTCATTGGTGTAAGACTTAAATACTGATAGTCCTGAAAAAGAGGATAAACCAGCGTACCTCCACCGTGAATACAGTTTGACGATAGCCCCGCTCCTACTCTTCGGTAAACAACGAGAATCTTGTCAGAGGGACACCTTTTGTATCTGCTGGCCAAAAATACGAGGAAAAAGACTGCTATAAATATAATAACTATAACTATTGGTATGGTGTATAATCCTAAATCCATAAAACTATCCTTTTCTGTCTGTTCGTTTAACAAACATCATATTGTTTAAAACTTTTGTAACTATTACACTGCTGTCAGTTGGAATCTCTTCCTTGTCTTCACTAACAGCATCGTAAATTCCAAGATGGCCCTGAATATCAAGCTCAATCTGACCCGGTTCATCAGCTTTAATAGTGAGATAAACCCTTGCCTGTTTACCAACACCATTTTTAAGACTTATTGTTCCGCTGCTCTGAAGAGATCTAAAAAACATAAACGCCTTGGAAACAAGGTACATTGTAAGGGAGCCGGCAGCTAATCCCCCTATTATTGAAGCAAATGCAGAATAGCCACCACCTTTTGAAAAAGCCAGCCCCACAAATCCAAACATCATAAAAAATGTACTTAGACTCTGCAATGAAAGCAATTTAAATCCAGCATCAGAATCCACATGCCCCGGTTCATCAGGTGCGGAAACATCCCCGGAATCTCCGCCAGACAAATCACCTCCCACGTCAGCACTGTCTCCTCCATCAGAGCCTGTCATCATCATCACAAACTGAATGATAAAAACTGTTGACCCTCCGGTTGCAACAACTAAAAAGAGCCTTTCAAGAATACTTAAACCTTCATACCAGCCAATCATAGACAATTACTCCTTCATGAAAATATAAAATTTCCATACCTCAGTTATTTGATTTCTCAGACTTTAGCCTAACAACTTATATTTAAAAGTAAAACAAAATATTTGAAAAACTATGTCAGGACTGTAACTGTCTAACTTAGAAATAGTAATTAATAGCCTTACAAAAAACATCTTGAAACAAAGTTGCCTTCCAGATTTTACATGCTTACTAATTAACAATATTAGATGGTTTATAAATTTGTAAATATCAATTGAATGCTCTAATAAGACCTTATTGGATAACTAATAGCTATTGAGAAATTGTCTGGAAATTTAAAATTCTATCTGTTGTCTGGCTTATCCGGATTAATTATTGAGTGTACCGGAAACTGTAAAAGAAGACTCAATTTCGTACAACTTGCAACTTGTTATAAATTAATAACAGGTTATCCAGCTAAAAGGATTTTAATGTATGCGCAATGGATTATTGAAACTTATTTTACTGCTTCTTATTTACACTTTAACAACAGGATGCGGAAGTTCATCATCAAACACATCTGACGATGATAATAGTTCTGATACTGACTCTGACACGAGTTCTGATGCTGACTCTGACACGGGCTCTGATGCCGACTCTGACACGGGCTCTGATGCCGACTCTGATACTGGTTCTGATGCCGACTCTGACACGGGTTCTGATGTTGACTCTGATACCGGCTCTGATGTTGACTCTGATACTGGCTCTGATGCTGATATTACCTGTGTTGTCTATGTTAACAACACAATAAGTGATGATTCAGGCAATGACGGCCGCTCCTGGGCTACAGCTTTTAGTACCGTTTATAAAGGCATAAACACAGCCACTGCGATTAAAAACAGTTCTGAAAATTGTTATTCAATTGAAGTCTGGGTTGCAAGTGGAACCTACCTACCTACACATGATTCAACAGGAAACAATGCACCGGCAGATGCTCGCACTGTAACGTTTGCACTGGCAAAGGACATTGGGATTTATGGTGGATTCAAAGGTGATGAACTACTGCGCACAGAGCGGGATGTTAATGCAAATGAAACTGTTTTAAGCGGAGACATTGGCGTTTCTGACGAGTTATCAGACAACTCCTACCATGTGGTAACAGGTGCAGACAACTCCATTATTGACGGGTTTACTATTACAAAAGGACAGACCATCTCTGATCCTGACCCTCTTCCCATTAAGCTGGGTGCGGGACTTTATGCAATTGATGTTACCTTATCAGTTGAAAATTGTGTTTTCACAGATAATCATTCTGCTGTAAACGGTGGTGGAATTTTTGTTGAAAACAGTAACTTAACCTTAAAGAACAGTACATTTTCTAAAAACTATGCAACAAATGGTGGAGGTATTGAATTTTATAAATGTGCAACAAGCCAGGTAATTAACTGCATGTTTGATAATAATCAGGGGAGTAATAATGGTGGCGGAATTTACAGCAACATCTCTTCTCCATCTATTTACAACACTGTTTTTGACACCAACACTGCACATTACGGAGGTGCAGCATTTAACTATGACAACTCATCTCCAATTTTTATAAACTGCCTCTTTTACGGACATTACGAAGTATTGGAAAACAGACTCTCTTCAAATCCTCAAATCATCAATTCTATCATCTGGAATAACACCACGCTTTTTGATGACAATTATGATTCAACAACAACTACAACAGTAACATATAGTAACGTTCAATTGCCCGATAATACAAAAGTATATAACGATGATCTTACAAACATAAATGCGGCACCAGATTTTGTTGACACCTCATCACAAAATTTCAGACTGAATACAGGTTCTGCGGGAATTGACGGGGGAAGTAACGACGTAATGACTCTTTCAACAGATCTTGACGGGAATGAACGCATCGTCAACACCACCGTTGATATGGGCCCCTACGAAGTCCAGTAGAATTTTTATTTTCGCATATCTATGAAGCTCTCTTCAAGCTCATGAATGAAGTACCACTGGGCGGGATATTTTTTTATCCGTTTTTCTAAAGAGTTGTAAAAACTGTTAATAATATCGCCATTTTTAAAATAGTGTCTGTCAACCTCATACCTGAATGTGTCTTCACCTGTTCTAATTAAAAAGGGTGTAAGGAGCATCACTTTTTCATCGTTTGAATTTTTTAAAATCATATCCATGCCGCTGCCGCCGAAAATATCTTTTCCTAAAAGTTTCACAGGTCTGCTGAACTCATTATTCTCGTCAAAAACATTTGAAATTATCTTTTTACTGAAAAGGGCCTGAAACATTGACATGGGAACATCAACTGCGGGATCAGCGATATTGATAAAATGGGTTTTTCCGGTTTTGTACTTTTCTGCCATTAGATTGCTGTTATTAAAAAGCATGCTTCCCACGGGCTCGGGAAATTTTCCAACCATGCTTATATCAAAGCCGTTAACCATTAAAACTGAACCCAATAAATAAGTGGCTCCAAAATGAGACTGGGCTACAAATACAGCTTTGTTATCTCTTTTTGCTTCATTAAAATATTCTAACGAATCACCAACATCAATTCTGTTTTTTACAATCCATACAGCTTCATAACTTTTTACAAGGGCAAATAATTTTTCAAAATAGTGAATAACAATATGTTGAATGGTTTCATTAACCTCTTCTTTACCCGCAGCAAGGCCAATACGCTCCATATTATTTTTAATCTGCTCTGCTTCATCAGGATTGGTATTGTAATAGTCAAGACCTTTATTGAGAATAAAGTTTCTTCCGAATTTCCATGAATTTTTACCTACAAACTCAATATTTTCTTTTGAAGCCAAAAAAGATCCGATACTCATAATCTATCTCGCTTTTTTATTAAACCTTGCTATCTGCGCAGCCGCAACATCAGCAATCTGTTTAGGAACAACCAAATTATTTCCCTCTGCATCTCTAAAATCAACGTCAGTTACAGCATCTGCCACAACCTGCCCTGTTTCAAGAAGAACAATTCTCTGCCCGAATCTTAATTTAGTCAGAGTCATATCAACAAGAGTTGTTCTAACCTCAACCCTGTCGCCCAAAACAGTTGACTGAAGGTAGCGAATATCAATGCGACCAACTGTTGCATTGGTCTTGGCCATCCACTTGTTCATGGGAACATCAGGCCAGATAGATCGTATAAGATCAAAAAGAGCACGCTCACAGTATCTTACATATGATACATGAAACATGATTCCCTGAAGATCCGTATCTTCAAAATAGACTCTGAACTTTGTTCTGAATGGAAACAGATCGTCATCTTTAAATGGCAGTGGTTCAATTTTTTCATTTGCAACATCAGGAACTGTGTCATCAGTTACAGGAAGATTTTCAGGTACTGGAACAAGGTTATCATCTTTATCTAAAAAGAGAACCTCAACAACCGCGTCAACAACCTGCATTCCATTTTTTGCATTTATAATTATCTGATCAAAAGAGGCTCTGCGATTTGAAATTTTACGAAGGCCTGTTCTAACAATCAGTTCATCAGTGAGTCTTATTACCGTTGCACATCTTGCCTCAATTCTATAAATCTTTATCTGATACTGATCCATCCATGAATCACTTTTTGCTTCTCTGCATATCTGTTCAATGGCCTCCATTCTGGCCCTGTCCATGTATCGAAGATATGAGCTGGCATCGGCATTCCCCCTGGAGTTGAGTTCATCACCGTAAACCATAAGCTTAAAAATATATTTGTAGTGACTGTTAAGATCGATATGTTTACCAGTCTTAATCAGAGGCTGTGACTCACGTTTATCATTCTCAATTTCATATTCGCTCTTAACAATTTTCTTTTTAAGAGAAACCTTGGTTGAGATATAATCAAAAGAGTTCTCTCCCATAACAGTTGCTGCAGTCTGAAGACCCGACGCTATGGCACCTTCATATCCACCGCCCGCATATGTCCATGAACCCGTCAGAAAGAGACCTTTTAAAGGAGTCTTATTGCTGAGGCGTCTTAAATTTGACTGATCAACAGATTGGGCAAAACCAAAAACTGCCCCTTTAAAATTATCAGTATAGCGGACAAATGTTCTCGGGGTTAAAAATGATGTCACCTTTGCATGCTGTTTTAAACCTGGAAATCTCTTCTCGTATTTATCAAGAAGCAGAGCGAGGACATCCTCTCTTTTTAATCTGTAGGCATCGTCATCAATATTAAGCCACCCTTCAGATGTTGCCGGCTCAATAAAACTTAAAACACCGCAACCATCCGGTGATATTGAACATCCCATTTTTACCGAATCGGTAACAGAATAATCACTGTTTTTTAAATCACCCAAAAGAACCCGTTCAAAGGCAGAATCTGAATCATTTGAGTGATTGACAAAAATGGATGATTGTATAATTCCAAGCTCTTTAGGCTTGCAATCTAGCCCCACATGGACAACATACATCGAAAGAGACTCTCTCATATTATCCAGTCGATACCTGTAGATCTGAGAAATATCATGAGAAGAAAGAAGCTTCTTAAAAGTAATATGGGGGCTGATTCCGGATATTACAATGTCTGCATCAACAACTGTGGAATCCGAAAGAATAAGACCTTTGACCTTCCCGTCATCAACAACAATTTTGCCAACTCGTTTGTCAATTACGCATTCCCCCCCAAGCTCCCTCAAGCGCTCAATAAGTTTTCTAATAAGTGCAGCTCCACCTCCAACTATTCCCCTTTTACCATTTACAAACATACTCACATTTAATGCTGCAGAATAATTGGCCGATGACTGACTAGGGGGAAGTCCGACAAAGGGCCACATCTGACCAAAAACAGAGAGCAGATTTTTGTCAGATACATATTTTCTTAAAAGCTCAAAATAGGTTTTATCTAGATACTCGGTTCCTATTCTGTCATGGAGAGGAATATTGAATTCAGGATTTACAATTGGTGCAATGAAATCACTTTTTAATTTTGGCAAAAGCTCAAAGAGTGCTGTTATGCCATCTTTTTCATCTGGAAATTTTTCACATAAAACTTCCATAATTTTTGCTCCGTTATTTGGAAGCTCAAGCTCAAAACCGGGAAGCTCAACCCTAAACAGATCATCAGGTACAACCAGTTTCAGTTTTTCAAAAACCCCAAGACTATCAAGACATGCGTGGGTAAAATCTCCTGGGGACAAACCTCCCAAAAAATTAAGGGAAATATCAAAATGATATCCTTTACGCCTGAAATTCTGAGCGTACCCTCCCGCAACAAGCTCTTTTTCGAAAACACACACATTTCTGCCCTGACGTGCAAGCTCAACAGCTGCAGTCAAACCTCCCAATCCGGCCCCAATAATTGCAACTTCAACTTTTTTAGGAGTAGATGTCTTAGGAGGTATTGCCATTAATCACTAACCTTTCATTATGGTTTTCAACACAAGATCATTTAGAGCCATAATAAATGTTCCGTCAGTATTTCTGACAACAACATCCATAACAGACTCATCATCAGCAATTTTCTTCTCTTTACAGATTACAAGGGCATCCTCACCTTTGATATTCCGGTCACTTATAAGCTGACCTATTTCATAGGGTATTTCCATAGTGTCATGGCGAAGCATTGCCCAGGCCGCTGCAACCTGAACAGCCATATCCGCAAGAATCGGATTAAACACATAGTCTCCCGGTTGTGCCAG
The DNA here is from genome assembly GCA_016937935.1 of Deltaproteobacteria bacterium. Taxonomy (GTDB): domain Bacteria; phylum Myxococcota_A; class Polyangia; order JAAYKL01; family JAAYKL01; genus JAFGVO01. The sequence continues at coordinate 8,438 of JAFGVO010000147.1, forward strand.
AGAATCCAGTGCCGCAGAGGTTAAAGTGACAGCGCTGTAAAACATGTCACCCTCCTCAACTGTTGCCCTTACCCCTCTGAACACAGAATCTGTTTTTAGAGCTTTGTAAAATTTTTCATCAAGTAAAGAATAAAATGATGCGCTGGTCTCGTATGACAGAGTATTTAATTTTTTAAGTATTTTTTTAGGCATCTTTAAGTCAGGATACGTAACCATGTCACGCAATTCAAGATTACATGATGCAAAGGATAGATTTGCAAGAGCTTTGTCTTCAAGACCTGCGGGTCTCATTTTAGGCAGAGCCATCATGCTGTTTTCTGTTTTTACAATCTCAACATCAAGCTTCCCGTCTTTTAGCTGCATGGGTCTTCTGAATCTAATTTTTGATGGAATATATTTAGACCCTTTTAAAGTCTCCGCAAATATTTCCGTAACAAAAGTTCCTGGAATAACAGGCTTAAGATTAACAAGATGATGATTAATAAAACCATCCTTCTCTATTGAAAATTCAACACTATCAGTATCTGTCTCATTTTCTTTGCTGCAAAGCAGTTTTTTTCTGGGTGTTGAATGGGCAGGGTATTTTGTAAATTTACGCCCCGCTGCAAAAGGAGCTGCAGCATTAAAAGCAGCTACGCGTTCCTGTGAACTGCCAGTAACAGCCTCCATAAAAAGTGGAACCCCGGTTTCAACTGTCAATGGAATCAGTCCAGCCTCTTTAAATCTTTTAGCCTCCTGTGGTTTAACCATTCCCGTGCCAACCCAGGCAGTCCACTCAACAGTTTGAGTTTTGACATGGGGATAAAGTGAATTTATTTTTTTAACCATCCAGACAATCATATCATTGCCAAGGGCATAATCACTTTGTCCGGCATTCCCAAAAAGTCCCGCAATGGAACCAAATGCCGAAAATAGTTTAACATGTTTCCAGTCAAGGGCATCGAGCATTGTAAAAAGCGGAGTAAGTTTTGTCTTTAAAGTTAACTTAATATCTCTATCCGCAAGCTCCACAATAATTTTTGAATTCTGAATTCCTGAGCCGTGAACAATTCCTGCAATTGGGGAGGTTTTAGCAATTTCATTTATAAGATTTGTAAGGTCCTCTCTATTAGAAACATCGCATCTCTCATAAACTGCCTCAATACCAAAAGCCTTAAGTCGTTCTATGTTACGATTAACTTCCCACTGGGAGCGTCTGGCGGCAGCTATTTTTTTAGCTTCAGGAAGTTTTGCCCCGCTGTTTTTAACAAGATCTATCTCCATCAATCTAATGGATTCATCAATCTTCTCATTGGGAATATCGAGCCAGTCGGGATGTCCATCCACAGGTTCTGTACGTCCTGTTAAAACAAGTTTACATCCGCTAAATCTTGCAAGCTCGCTTACACATTCAAAAACAATTCCCCTGGCTCCTCCTGTAACTAAAACAACATCACCTTTAACAAGTCTGGTTGAATGCTCCTTTGAAGGGAGAACTTCACTTAGCACAGGAACAATACGCCCCCCGCCTGTCATTCCAAGCTCACAGCCTTTTACCGTAAACAGAATATTTTTATCAACAGCATCAGCAAAATCGAGCTCACCCGCATCAATAATTTGAACCTTGCATCCAGTAAGCTCTTTGTCTAGAGCTCTGGCAAATCCAACCGGGAAGGCGCCGAGCATTGATCCTTTTGAACTATCCAAACCAAATTTACCATCCATATAAACAGGAATCATAATCCGTTTTGAATCATTTTGAAGAAATGGAATCAGCCTTTTAAAAACAGCATAAATCAGTTCCACCTGCTCAAAGGCTCTATCTTCAAGAACAACTCCTGAAAATTCCTCTTCTACAACTTTTTCATGGGCGATATATACAAGTGTATCAACCCCTTCTAAAAGTTCTTTTATCTCCCCGTCAGTTTTTGATGTGAGGGCCTTTGCCATAACAGTTGAAAGTTCTATCTCTCGTTTATCGAGCCTCCGTCTAAGTCTCCCGGAAAGTGCAGAAGTGTCTGATGTTATAGCAAGAACCTGTTTTGCATTAAAACTGTCCATTGAAGCTTCATCAATAAATTCTGCTCCGGGACTGTAAAGGTGACAGCTGTCAGTATCTCCAAGTCGAGGAACACGCTCAAAGGCAAAACCACTATGTACTGTATGTTTTTGTGATGATTGAAAAGATTCAGAAGCTCCAACAGGAGTGGTCTCTGCTATTTCAGGCTTTTTTTTTTCTCCCCCGTCAATATTTGAAAGGGTTGCTGCAAGGCTTGAGATTGTTCTTGGACCTTCGTGCCTGGCCTCCTGGCTTAATCCGTGCTCCGTAATAAGGTCTACCCAAATCTCCGCACGCTGCACAGAGTCTACGCCAAGGTCTGCTTCAAGGTCTAAATCATCCTCAAGCATCTCCTCTGGATATCCGGTAGCTGTTACAAGTTTAGAACGGAGACGTTCTTTCCAGACATCAACTCCCGCGCCGTTTCCACCTATTACAGGTGAGGGAGATGCTGATGCAGGTGCTGCTTCAACTACTGCCGGCACCGCTTCAACTACTGCCGGCACCGCTTCAACTACTGCCGGTACAGCTGGAGCTTCTTCCGGTGCACTTTCAACAGATGCACCTCCGCCGTCTATTCCAGAGAGAGTTGCCGCAAGACTTGAGATTGTTCTTGGGCCTTCGTGTCTGGCCTCCTGACTTAATCCGTGCTCGGTTATCAGGTCTACCCAAATCTCTGCACGCTGTACAGAGTCTACGCCAAGGTCTGCTTCAAGGTCTAAATCATCCTCAAGCATCTCCTGTGGATATCCTGTAGCTGTTACCAGTTTCGATCGGAGGCGTTCCTTCCAGACATCAACTCCCGCGCCGTTTCCACCTGTTACAGGTGAGGGAGATGCTGATGCAGGTGCTGCTTCAACTTTTTTAGGTGCTGCAACAGGAGATGCTGTTTTGTTTAAAACAGCTTTTCCAGCAGTCTCACTCTTAACTCTTGCAGATCCCCCAAAGGCAAGGGAATCATGATACCTGTTATACACCTCCTGAATAAGAGAAATAACTGAAGGCTCATGCTTTTCCATGTATTCAATAAAATCAGGAGGAAACATTCCAGGAATATCCTCCCTGGCTGCAGCTGACGGGAGATGGCCTGTTGCAATAAGAAATGCACGGGCTCTTCTATAAGCTTCCTCATCACCAACTTTAGGATGGAGAGAAGGAACCGCCATATATCTGGTTCCTGACAAAATAGCATCAATCATCTTTGTCATTGCCCACTTGGGACCAACTTCAAGATAATGAGTAACACCCTCTTTGTAGAGTCTGTTAATCTCCCTTGGAAGATTTAAAGGTGTAACAAGCTGATTAGAAAGCAGCTCAGCTAAAAAATCAGAATTAAAATTGTCGCTCTCAATATATTCACCTGTAATAGTAGACAGTATTGGAATTTCAGGTTCTTTACATGGAATATCTTTTAACCATTTTTTAAACGGCTCCCTTGCAGGCTCCATGTATTTTGAATGAAATGCGCTTCCGATTGGCAGAAGCTTGGCATCCACACCAAATGTATCAGCAAGTTCAACACATCTTACAATGTCCTCTTTTACACCACCAAAGATAAAGCGTCCAGGAGCGTTAACATTTGTAAGAACAACATTTGCTCCTCCAACTTTTAAAAGTGCATCCCGCTGCTCTTCAGTGCATACCATGCTGGCCATGGCAAGTGCAGGCCCTTTTGCCTTTGCAATGGTCTCAGCAGCTTTGATCCTGCCAACAACTGCTTTGTAGCCGTCTTCTACAGTCCATACGCCGGCAATTGCAAGGGCGCTTACCTCACCAAAACTGTGTCCAATCATGACATCTGGAATAATCCCTTTTGAAATAAGGAGTTTTGCAAGGGCAACTTCAATTGCATATAATGAAGTCTGTGCCCCGATTAGAGTTCCCAGATTCTTTAAAAGTTCAGGGGCATCACTCTCTGCATAAATGTGACCGATGAGATCAAATTTAAATGCCTCCATGGCCTGATTGTGAACCCTGTCAACAATATCCTTGAACAGAGGCTCACTGTCGTAAAGAAAACGACCCATTGATATATAGTGAACACCCTGCCCCGGAAGACAGAATGCAAGTTTGCCGTCATCATTTGCCGGCGCTACATATACACCCTGAGATTCGAGGGGTTTTAAAGAGTGCCCGCCTTCGAGCATAGTTATTACAGATTTGAGTTTTGTAGAGAGACTCTTCTGACTGCTAAAAGATATAGTCATGCGGAGTTTAACTTCTGCTCCCTCGGTAATTACATTTGGAATCTCACCCTGCCCGACGGCTCTCTCTATTGCCCCGAGAAAATCAGATTCTTTTTCAACAAGACAGATAAATACATCTTCTGTTCCTATATCACTTGCACGTGTGACTGCTTTTCCCACAAATGCACCGCCTTTCTCAATAACTCTATTTCTGTTTTCAGAAGGTGAATTTACCCCTTCAGTTAGAACTGCAAAATAATTTGCTCCCCCAAGACCAAGGGAGGTAAGACCCGCAGCCTGACAACTGTCCGGAATTGAAGTTGTCTCTTTTACAGGAATAGCCCTGTTCAGAAACTCACCTAACTCCGGCCTAATATTTTCAAGATGTCTAATTCCGGGAATTCTTCGATGTTTTAAAGATAAAAGAGTACTGAGAGCCGACGCTGCGGCACTGCCTCCGTAAAGGTGCCCCACATGAGATTTTATTGCAGAAATCATAACAGGCTCAGCACCCTCTTCACCATCTCTTAAAACAGATGCAATTGAGGCAGTCTCTACAATATCAGAGAGTTTATTTCCCGAACCGTGAGTTTCAGAAATACCAATCTGACTTGTAGTTATATCTGTCTTTGAAAGTGCATTTCTAATGGCTCTCTCAAGAGATTACTGAGTGGGAGCAACCATTGATTTACTTTCAGATTCAGAAGAACCTCCAACAGAATGAATAACTCCGGCAATATCATCCCCGTCCCTTACTGCATCTTCATACCTTTTAACAAGAAAAAATACAGCCCCTTCGCCAATGAGATATCCAGCTCCCTGCTCATCAAACGGACGGGTTACAGTCTTGCCCACAGCTCCAAGTGCACAAACACCCGATGTGAAAGTATCTGATAACTGACGGTTAAGACCACCTGTAATCATCATGTCAACAGTACCAAACATTAACTGATACATAGCCGGAACCATTGCAGCAACACCTGATGAACAGGCGGAATCAACGGTAAAGTTGGGACCTGCACAGTTTAGTTTATTGGCAATTCTTCCGGAGGTGATGTTTGTCATCCACCCGGGGAGTGTGTGTTCGGTTACAGGAGGCCAGTTTTCTTTACAGCTTTTTCTTACAAGTTCATAACCCTCTTCTAAAACTTCTGCACCAATCTCTTTAGCAACCGGAAGGCTGTTTACAACATCGATATATTCATCAGTCATCATGGGATAAAATATCCATGGAAAATAGTCATCATGGAGAGAACCTATGCTCACACCGATATTTTTTCTGCTTTTATATTCAAGCCCATAACTCTCAAGAAGTCTGTCGCTTGTATCAAGTGCCAGAAGCTGTGTGGGAGAAATCTGAGAAACAGCTTTTGGAAAAATTTTATGTTTAAGGAGGTCCATTTTGTAATCATCTATTGATGCTACAACATATGTATTAATTTTTTCGTTGTCAGGACCCGTATCAAAATGATTTTGCCAGTTGTATTTAGAAGGATCGTCAACTTTTGTAAATGTGTCCCGCCCGGTTGAAATATTATCCCAGAAGGTATCCGGATTATCAGCCCCGGCAAGTCGACAGGCGATATTTACAATTGCCATACGTCTGTCAGGAACAACTCTCCCTGCAGGAGCAGTATAGGTTTCGCTCTGCTCTAAAACAGCGTGATAATTTACACCTCCAAAACCGCTGGAGGTAACAGCTGCAAATCTTTTACCATCTCTTGCAGGTTTCCAGTCCCCTATTTCTGTTGGAATTTTAAGGGATGCTGAAACCTTCTGAGCATGGGGAGTTAGCTTTTTAAAGTTAGGCATGTGAGGCATTACACCTTCATCCATTGCACATACAGTTTTAATAAGCCCGACAACACCTGCTGCAGCTTTCAAGTGACCAATCTGATGTTTTACACTTCCAAGCATTAAAGGTTCAGGATTTTTTCTATCGGCATAAACTGTTGAAATGGCATCGTACTCATTGGCATCGCCAACCACAGTTGAGGTTGCATGAGCTTCTATGTATTGAATATCATCTGAAGTAACCTCGGCATTTCTTAGGGCACTACGCAAGGCCTCTGCTCTGCCGCTGACTGATGGTGCATATATTGCCTGGCCGGCACCATCACTTGATGATCCAACCGCACGAATAACAGCCTTTATATTGTCACCATTTTCAATTGCATCTTCGAGACGTTTTAAAACAACAATACCAACACCTTCACCAATTACGAGACCGTCAGCTGTTGAATCAAAAGGATTACTCATACCTTTGGTGCTCAAACCGTCAACCCTGCTGAATCCAATATAAATTGGGGGATTGGTTCCAAGATCTGCACCACCGGCAATTGCAATATCTGTATCCTTGGCCATGAGAGCCTGGCATGCAGTATCAAGAGCAACAAATGATGAGGCGCATGCGGCATCAACGGTCATATTCATGCCGCCAACCCCAAGAAGCTGTGCCACCCTGTTAGATAAAGAAGATGGAATTGCCCCAACAGCCGCAACAGAGGGAGCCCATATATGGCCTCTGTCATCAAGCTCTTTAGTCATCTGATCGTATAACTTCTGAAAAGTTTTTTCATCAATACCGTGTTTATCAAGGGCCGGCTTTATATCCTTTAAAAAAGTGTGCCGTTTTAAAAAAGCATCAGAATGGGCAAATGCATCAACACCGCTTGCTCCAATTATAGTTATAGCATTTTCAAGAGAAGGATCCCTCGGTTTGATACCTGCATCAGCAAGGGCCTCTTCTGTTGCAACAACAGTCATTAACTGGGCGGGGTCTATTCCCCTTAAACTTGCAGGAGGCATCTTGTATTTAAGAGCAGGAAACTCAAAATCCTTAATAAAAGATCCCACTCTGGTATAGGATTTAAGATTGTCACTTTTATCAGAGGAATAAAAATTACTTAAATTCCAAAGGGATTTGGGCATTTCAGATAGATAGGTATCACCTGATTTTACATTTTCCCAATACTTTTTAACACTGTCTGCTTCCGGTACAACGCAACCCATTCCCACAATTGCTATATCATAACGACTCATATTCTCTCCAAATCAGTTGCAACCCTTAATAATGAAAGGGCCTCATTCCACATAAAAAATTTTTCATCATCCACTTTTTTTTCACTAATTCCTAAAAAAAACATCCCGGCGTTTCTTGCACACTCACCATCCATATCATCCCGATCACCAACCATTACAATTTTTTCAACCGGAATATCCCACTCTCCGGCAACACCTAAAACCGGAAGGGGGGAGGGTTTTAAAACTGCAAAATCCTCAGAAGCTTTTAATGTATCAAATAACCCCGGGTCAATACCTATTGCCTCAAGACGCTCTTTAACATGACCAAAATCAGAAACAACTCCTAATTTTATATTTTTAGCCCTCATCTCACGTAAAAAGTCCGAAATTCCTGGTCTTGCAACCCCCTTTTTTTTTAAAAGTTTTACAAATGCGGGCATAAAAGTATTCAGGTACCAATTTTTCGCATCATCAGCTGAAGTTCCGGCATTAGTTGCCAGCTCATTATAAAGATAGTCTAACAGAGCCTCTTTATCCCGGTGCTTTGCACCTCTTACACTTTTACGGGCTTTAAAAAGGTTCTTTAAATATTTTAATGATTTTAATAACATAAAAGATATTCTAAGCTTCATATGCCTGATATTATACAGGGTTCCATCCAGATCGAAAATAACACCTTCAATATTCTGCAACTGCAAAATTAGTCCTTTCGGGATCGATTTATCCCAGTTTTAGGGAATGGTAATCCCACATTTAGTAAAAAATTTCAAATCATCTTTTGCTATTATTTTAATCAATTAGTTAAAATTTTATTTTAATTAGTTAAAATTTTTATTTTAAGAGAAAGAAGGCTTTTTTTACAGCTATTCAAAAATTGAAAAATAACATTCAAATATTGGTTTTTTTTACCTTTCCACTATGCTATCAGTGTGCAGAATTAACTTTAACAGGTCCTTAAAATGAAATCCATAACAGAAAAAACAGCCATAAAACTTGCCAGATTACAATACAATAACCCCTGGAAATTTATAATATTTTCTCTATTAGTTACTCTCCTGACAGGAATGTATGCCAAGGGGCTTGTTTTTGATTCAAGTTACGAAGCACTTCTTCCCAAAAATTCCCCTGAGATTGAAAATATCAATTTAGTAAGGAAAAAAACCGGGGGAACAAGACAGGTTGTTGTGGCAATTAAGGGCAGTGATCCTGAAAAAAGACTGGCTTTTGGAAGAAAAATCCTTCCAAAACTGGAAAAATTGGAAAATATTAAAGCTGTCGATCTCGAATTTCCAATTCAATTTTTTAAAGACCGGGGGTTATGGCTCCTTGATATTCCAACCCTCGACAGGCTTATTCCAGCACTTGAAGATGCAATAAATGTTGCCAAAAGCCAGGCCAGTCCATTTGCCCTTCACCTCGATGAAGAGGAGGATAAAAAGGAGCTGGACAGTGCGTGGAAAAAAGTTGATGACATTATTAAATCAGCTGATCAAAATGCTCCTTTTAACAAAGTTATCACAAGCAGCGACAACAAATACACTTTTCTTATTATCCTGCCCACAATCAAATTTTCAAATATGCTGGCAGGGCAGAAACTTATAACATCCATAAAAAATGCCGTAGATGGTGCTTCACCAAAATCATTTAACGTAAGTGTAAAATATGCGGGAGCCCTTGAGGTTATTGAAGAACAGCATCACGTTATGAAAAATGACATGATGAAGGCATCTGTTCTGGCAATGATTTTTGGAATTTTAATTGTTGCAGGATTTACAAAAAGGCTCCTCGCTCCGGTAATTATTGCTTTTTCACTGGCACTTGGAATTGTGTGGACCTTTGCATTTGCAAGGCTTGCTGTTGGAAATGTTAATATTATCACAGGATTTTTAGCTTCGGTATTAATTGGTTTGGGAATAGATTTCGGAATACATCTTTTTGTACGCTATCTACAGGAACTAAAAAAAGAGGGCTCAACTTTAGAAGATGTTTTTGTCCGTTTCATCTCGGGAACTCTACCTCCGGCAATAACTGCCGCGGCCACCACGGCTGGAGTTTTTGCAACATTTTCAATCGCAAAATTCAGAGGCTTTTCAGAATTTGGCTTAATAGCTGCTGCCGGAGTTATCTTTACACTTGCCAGCAGTTTTTTAATACTTCCCCCACTGCTTCTGATTGTTTACAAAAAAAGACTGCTTAAACCCGTTGCTGAAAAAGCGGACTTTTTCAGTAAACGAAAAGCGCTTCCCGGGCTCTTCACAACTTTAATTATTATTTTCACCCTGCTGCTATCTGCCGCAGGAATTTTTGGAATCACTAAAATTCAGTTTAAAAACGATTTCAGAGAGCTTCGGGGCTATTCTGAAGCAACGGTATTTACTGACTACGTTAATAAAAATCTCGGAGCAGGCTTCAATCCGGCTGTATTTATCACCTCATCATTAAAAGATGCAAATGCTGTAAAAGAACTTTTAACAAAGTACTTAAATCGTGATGCAAATAAAAATCTGGATGCTCAGGTTGGTAAAGTAATGGGAGTAAATGATCTGCTTCCTAAAGATGTAGAAGCCCATAAAAAACGTGTGGAGAAGTTAAAAGAGATTCTTTTAAGCAACTCTTTAAACAAAGCTCTTGAAAAAGATACCCCACAGGCTGAAAAACTGCACACTGCCCGTGATATGGTTTTAACAACTCCATGGACTGTTGATGATATTCCTCAAACATTCAAAAGGCGTTTTACAACCGCTGGCAGTAAAGATAAGGGATATCTTGTTTACGCCTGGTCTAAAAATCCCCACGATGCGGATTTCAAGGCTGCAGCATGGGATAAAGAGCTTAAAGAAATAAAGTCAAATCTGGCAAAAAAAGGAATCCAAACAATAATGGGTGATGAGACTCTGATTATCTCATGGGTCTACAAAATGGTTAAAAAAGACGCAGCTCCCCTTTTAATGATATCAATAATAGTTGTACTAATATTCCTCATAATAGATTTCAAAAATGTTAAAGATATTATTTTGCTGATCTTAACGCTTTTTGCAGGAATGCTTATTTTTATCGGTGTCGCCTACTTTTCAGGATTAGATGTGAACATGTTTAATATGATAGTATTTCCAAGTGTAATTGGTATTGGAATTGATAATGCTGTTCATATTCTTCACAGATATAAACTGGAAGGAAAAGGAAGCATATTATTTGTTTTAAAAAACACAGGAATTGCAGCGCTATTAGCATCTTTTACTACTGCCGTGGGGTTTGGCTCCAGTATGATAGCACACAATCTGGGACTTAAATCCATGGGAGTAATGGCAGTTATCGGTATTACCTCCACACTTTTTGCGGCTATCCTGGTGCTTCCATCTATTTTAACTCTATTAGAAAAACATAAGATTAAAAAATAGCTGATTTCCCTCTGATAAAATTTCAAACTAATCACGCCGGATTTCAATTTTGCAATATATTTTTAAATTATATGGATCCTTTTTTTATCATAATTTTATAATTCTTCAATAAAACAGACAGTTACCTTAAATCGATAAATACCATAAAAAATGGCACGATGGTTGCATTGTAGTTAATGGTATTTTCTAAAACCTGTCCAAAAGGGGGACTTGTAAATGATAAATTTTTCTTACAAAAATAAAAGTAGAACCAAGATTCTAATTATCAATGACAATGCAGCAGAGCTTGCATCTCTGGTAGCCGGGCTTGAAGCTGAAGGATTTCAGATTTCTGGAACTACAGACCCGTCTTCAGCTCTTGAATCCCTGTCACAAATTAAATTTGATGTGGCACTTATTGATCTAATGATATCAAAGGTTAATGGACTTCAACTTGCAAGAGATATACGAAGTTCTTTTCCCTCAGTAAATACAATGCTTATGTCTGATTACCTTTTAGGCCCTGTTCAACTTGCAAAAGCTGATACAGGGGTAATCGGATTTATTCCCAAACCCTGTAATTACAAAGAAGTGGCAGGGTTTATTAAAGAGAAAACTAAAAACTTAAATTTAAGCTTAGACTTAAAGGAAGAAAAATCAACCTCATGTAAATCATCGTCATCCACCTCTAAAGTGACACCTCTTTCTACTACACCTTTTGACGTTCTTACTGTTCGCTACACTTGCTGAAACTCCCGGTGAAATTACTTACTCTTGCTAATACTAATACTCAAATTCTTTAACTGCTTATGTTGAAACTCATAATGAAAATTACAACTCATACTAATACTCAAATTCTAAAGCTCAAACTGATAATGAAACTCCTGTTGAATCTTAATACTCACACTAATACTAATACTCAAACACTAACTCTATTTACTTATTCATAATTCACTAACTCTTACTCACTTACTTTCTGTTAAAATCTTCCTGCTCCCTGCTCTTGAAAAATAGAGCAGGGAGATTTTTTTATGGTTCTCAATGGTGACAGTCCCCAATATTGACAAAAGCGAATATTGTTTGTAAGTTGGGGAAGTTATTTGTTTGGAATTTATATCAGGGAGGGTTTTTTATGGCGCGATTTGGCAGGATTAAGGCTGTTGGCAGTGGTGATATTTTTTATCATTTGTATTCAAGGGTGGCCGGGGTTTCAGGATATTATCCTTTGGCTTCTGAGGATTCTCAACGGCA